>JAESSM010000188.1 GCA_016764115.1 Bacteroidia bacterium
AATGTTACGGTAAACCTTGGGGCGTTTTCATTATCTGAATCAGTAGTTTTGGTAAATTCGAGCTTCAGATTATCATCCAGGTCGTTAACTATTTCAATGATAAAATCGTAGACCAATTCCAACCCAATGTAATTTATTTTATCTTCATCATCAGAGGGCTTGTGATAGTCTTCATGAACTCCGGTAAACAAGTGCAGAACTGGTATGTCTTGTAAATAAAAAGACGTATGGTCGGATGGTCCTACTCCCGATTCAGTAGTAACCAGTTTCAACTCCATGATACGTTCTACAGTTGAATTCCACATTGGGGAAGTACCAGTCCCATTAACGATCAATTTGTTAGTAGTACTATCCATTCTTCCTACCATATCCATATTGATCATATAATTAACATTGCTCAACTTTCGTAAAGGGTTTTTGACATAATAATTAGATCCTAATAGCCCCTTTTCTTCACCGGAAAATGCAATGAACATATAGTTGTTATTTTTCTTATCTGATGAATAAAAATGCCTGGCTAATTCAATTACCACAGCAGTTCCACTGGCATTATCGTCTGCACCGTTATGTATTAATGGTACTTTACCCCGGTACAAGGAGGACTCATCGCCAAAACCCAAATGATCATAATGGGCTCCAATAACAACATCTGTTACTGCTCCATTATCAATATAACCAATCAAATTATTCCCGATTTTTCTGACCTTGTTTACTTCAACAGTAATTTCACTATAAGTATCTACACTATTTTGAATTAATTCATATTGCTCTTTTTTAATATAAATTACAGGTATTTCACTCCTTGTAATTTTAAGGTTTGTGTTTAACTCAATATCTTCTGTATCATCATCTGAATTTATAAAAAGTACTCCGTTTGCGCCTTTTTCAATAGCCAATTCTATTCTCTCCCGAATACCTGAATATCCTGCAAATTCAGAGTGGGAATGCAGCCCTTCAGGGGTAGAAAGCTCCATTACAAACAATTTACCTTCCAATTTCTCGAGATCTTTATAGTCATCCAATCCAAGTTCGCTTACCACAATACCATGTCCAACATAAACTAATACACCACTTGCAGAAGAATTAGAGGAATGAGGCAAAGGATAGTAGTCAAATTCGATATCCAAATATTTTTGATTGATCAATAAGCGGTTGTACTCACCAAACTCATACCCCGTTGTAAACTGAAACTTTTGAAGATAGCCTTCATATTTATCTATTGGCTTAACACCTATTTTTTTGAATTCCTCAACAATGTATTCATAAGCAAGTTGCTCACCCTTGGTTCCGGTTTCCCGCCCTTCAAATTCGTCTGAAGCTAATGTTTGGATGTGTCGTTTAAGATTCTCTGTAAGGGATTGACTACAAGAAACACTTATAGAAGCAACAAAGATGGCAACATAAACGAGGATGTTTTTAGGAAATTTCATTAACCCGAAAATAACAATATTTCCTTACATATTTAACTGGGTACTAGAAAACTACATAATATTATTGATAATCATTTTACCCGAATACAGCAAATCATGTATGTGATTGTACTTATATGTGCCAGATCGACCGATAAGATGCAAGTTCTTAAATTGACATAAGTAGTTTTGTATTTCCGTTAATTTCTCATCAACATCTCTTTCCAGAACAGGATATGCATTTTTTATATTTTGAACTTCTGCATTGATAATATCTTTTTCCTCTATAAAGGAAAGTTGAATTAATTGAGATTTTATTCTTTCAATTATTACATGATCATTTTCATTCCAAATTTGATCTGTATCGAAACAAGGAATTTCTACTATCAATGACGTTTTACCTTTAGGAGCCATTTTAACGCTTCTATTCCTGGGTTCATAAATTCTTGTAAAAGGAAGTTGTGCATCAGGAAAATAAAGGGATGCATTATTTGAGATTTGCTTCTTATCAATAAAGAATGCTACCAACTTTATATTTCTAAATTTTAAATCTCTCGCAATTGATAAAATTTCGGTCGGAGGAGCCGGCTCCAATATTTCCAACAAAATGGATATCGGTAAGGTAGAAATTATCTGATTTGCTTTAGTAGAAGAACCATCTGTAAATTCAATTGAACCTGGAATGAAGTTTTCATGCCTTATTTTTGAAACACGTTTGTTCAGCTTTATGTTTTCTGAACTGCATTTTTCAGCCAGACAGTCCATGATCTGTCCTATTCCAAAATCGGGATAATAAAAGCTACCATCCAAATGTTTGGTTTTTGCGGTATTGCTACCAATTAATTCCTTTAACAAAGTTTTGATCGTTAATCCTTTTAACCTTTTTCCTGAAACTTGTACGGATAACTGATCAGGTGGTATCCCCCATAGTTTTTCGGAATAATTTAAGAGAAATAATTCTGCAAGAGTCTTTCCATATTTATTGATAGCAACTGATTTAAAATTATTTGGGTTCCCATTTGATCTTTGACCCAAAACCTCCGTTCCGATTGACAAGCACTTTCTTATCCCTAAATTCTTGATAACATTCAATGGACTAATTGGGAAGTCAAGATATTTACCCTGATTATAAATTTGACTTGGAACATTGATCTCTTTAAGAGAATCTCCCATTAGTGATTTGACTTCATTGGTTACTTCCGGAATTTTATCGTGAAAACGGTGTGCCCCGGAATCATAATAAAAATCACCTGATTTAAAAGTGACTGCGTTGCCACCTGTTTTTTCAGATGCTTCGTAAAGGGTAAAATCAAGCTGGTTTTTTCTTGCGTAATAACCTGCAGACAAGCCTGCCGGTCCCCCACCTAATATTGCGATATTTGTTTTATCTTCTTGCAAGCTCATAAACTTTGACGCTGGACCATAGTTTGTTCACATAAGGATTGTGATAAAAGGCCTTGGTTTGTTTTATCTCTATATCAAATTTAGGAAGTATTTCTCCTACATAATAAAAACTGTGGTGCTTATTGATTACACTTTCAAGCTCTATCTCTGTTTCAACATCTATCAATGTACATTTCAAAGCTTGTTTCCCAAAATATTGGTTTACTAAAGGAATTGAGGCCACAATTTTGCCATTATCCTGATCTTTCAAGTAAGATAATGCCTGACTAATAGCTGATGGATTTTGGTGTTGCTTTGCAATCACAATGCCAACAACTGAATATGATCCCAAAAAGATTGCAACTATTCCTTTTTTGATGTTATTATTCATGTGCTTAGATAAACCAACAGTCATAAACATCAAAATAACAGCAATCACGGGAAGCACATGACGAGGTTTGTACATAACATTTTGAAAAATATAGATCCACAACAAGTACAACAATGTTGATGCAACCAATATTTGAATAGTTTTCTTGTGATTTTGCCCAATAGTGCTTGGCTTAATAAATCCAAAGATGCTAAAGATCAATCCACCTGAAACAAGCAATGTCAACCAGTGTCTTCCGCCATCCCAACCTCCAAGACCATGTGCCCAAATACCTACAATAAGATATTTCAATCGAAGCCAATAGCCGTTTTCAGTAATTATTGTTCCGCCCCATTCACCAAAATGGCCTGTTGATTGTTTTACTGCTGAATCGAGAATACCATCTAATCCCAAAATAAACACAAATGGAACTATCCAGACGAGGCCTCCAATTATTAGTGATAACAAAAAACTCCATCTTCTCTTATCAATTATTGTTATATAAATTGCTGGAATGAAAAGGAATGGAATAAACGACAGTCGAACTCCAAATGCCAACCCTGTTATTAATCCAAATAAAACTATGTCGGTTGTGCATTTGGATTTAAGGTATTTCACAAAGAATAATAATCCTACAATGATTGCAGCCAAACCCAAAATATCTGACATGTACCTATTTCCCATCAACCATATCATAGGATTAAAAAATACTAAAACATCTAAGATCCATAATTTTACTTGTGGATAGATGCTGATCAAAATATTACGTGCACTCCACATTAATAGAAATGTGGCCAATCCACCAACAATAGAAAATGAAATAGAAAATTTTCCACAAACAGCATAAATCACATTGACAATGAAGCAAAAAACCGGATATCCTGGAAAGTGTGGTTGTAATTTTTGAAGATCATATTCCTGAGTTGCGAATGCAAATCTCAAGCTGTCTGGATCTTCAATGTAATAAATAGTAGTAAGCAAACGGCTTCCGAGGCATAACACTAATAATATGAGCCACCAATATTTATGATATTTACTAGAACGCAAGGTCATATTGAGCGGAGTCGAAATATTGACCGTCAAGACTTCGACTCCGCTCAGTCTGACTACTTAAAACTTATCAATAAACTACCAACCAGCTACTAATTCAGCTGAAAACCCGTATGCATCTTTTATTAAACTTGCAGCAGCATCTAAATTCGTTTTTGTTGCTTCGGATGGTTTTGTACCCAGGTATGTCTTAATAGTAGATAGATCAGTGTTTCCAATCGTACTACTACTTCTGTATGATAACATATTTACATACCCTTTTAGTTCTGCCCAATGTTTAATAATATCAAATGAACCGCTGTTAATATCAGATTTTGTTTCGTTGATGTAATGGATAACTGTA
>JAESSM010000189.1 GCA_016764115.1 Bacteroidia bacterium
AGTGTCTGTTGAATCAAGAAATGCGAACGGAGGTAACGGAAATGCATTTGCTGATGCATCAAAACATCTCAATGAATCCAAATAACTAACGTCTAATAGCAAAGTGTGGCCGTTCATCAAAAGCATCTTTGCAGTGAGTACAGGTAACCCGTAGTCTGATGAAAACCACTTGTATTCCACTATAGAATCTAAATTTAGTGTATCGGGAATTGTAAATGTTTCTCCACCCCACCAAATAGTATCTATGGTGTAGATCTCTGTTCTTACTTTTAAAGTGCTGTCGAATGTCCCAAATGGAGTGATCAATTTCCCCCATCCTTCAACTTCATTGTATCTGCTTTGCCAATGCTTCCAAACAATAATGTCAAAAGCATTGATCTCATAACTACTTGTAGAAGCGTCACTGTTGCCATATTCTAATGGAAATTGATACATCACATCTGCTGAATCATAATCTATGATATCAGTGAGGAGTTCAATTCCAAATGATGATAGTTTATAACCAAATTTATCAGTTAACAATGTTGAATTCGTTTTCAAGTACATTTGCTGAATATCAGTGATCTGAACTACCTCAAAATCAATGGTATCTAAAAATATTTTAGTGAGATTTGTGTTGTATTTGTACATTTCAATAATACATGAATCTGTACAAACGCCATGGCATTTGGTATAGCAATCCCACTCTATGATTCCACAAGTATCATAACAAGTGTGATTCCATTTGCAAGCAGAATGACAATCGTTAATCAGTGCATCTACTAAACCACTTTCAGCAGGATCGTACATGGTATCGGCAATCTGAGTAAGAGGTTCAAGAAGTGAAAAATCCCAAACCATGTTTTCCCCGGTTGTATCAAAATTTAATTGATATAAATCAGCTACATATTCTACATCTGAAAATTGAGCAATGTTTGATTTACTCATGGTATATCCTTCATTCATGTCGACATAATCAACTGCATTATATACTGTTTGCCCTTTAAGGGAAAGAGAAAATATCAACGTTAAACTTATTAATGTAATGATTCTTTCGATAAGCGTTTTGAGATCGATCATATCATTGGGAATTTGAGGTATGCATAATTGAGCTATACAATTTAGTAAGAATAACTATGTATCCAAATTACGACCTTAATAGGATTGTACCATTGAAAACGAGGTCATGTTGAGTCCCGATAGCTCGGGAAAACATAGACCGATCAGATTTCGACTCCGCTCAATCTGACGTTCAACCAGTTAAGTTTCCAATTGGTCAACGGGCTAGAAAACGAGATATTGAAGTGGCTTCTTTATGTTTGTTTTTCAGACACTTCGTTGGCCTCTGGTTCTTTTTTAAAAACTCTTTTTATCCATCTGGGAAGAATGAAAGCTCCTAAGATCAGGTAAGGGTAATAAGTCAGGAATCTCCAAAAGAAAGTTAACGGTCCCCAAAGTGCTTCATTGGTAACAAACTTGCCAAGAAATACCGGGAACACAAACTCAGCAACAACACTACCTCCCGGAGTTGGAGTGAAAATTAAAATGGTCCACATAATGACCTGTCTGCCGAAAATTAAAAGATGCTCAGATACCGGCATAAAAGCTGCGATCAATGCATTGATCACCAAGAATCGGGCAACCCAAACAATTAAAGTTGAAGCAATAAGATGAAACCAATAAGTGCGATCTTTCCCTCTAATTTCCTCAGCTGCAATGGCTAAATTATTACATTCTTCAAGAGCCCGCAATTTCCATTTACTTAAAAAGGAAATTGAAAACACTTTATTGAACAACCATGCAATGCTATAAGGTCTAATAAATAATGCATAACTAAATAGAATACAATAAATCAGGTAGGCGAAATAAGCCACAAAAAAGAAATAGATCAATGGCATTTGGAAAGGAACATTCTTAAAAAAGGCCAGAGTTTCATTCACTTGTGGAAACAAAACATCGAATTTTATTAATAGAAAGACTATTGGGGCTATAGCAGTAAAAAATATACCATCTAGTATTGTGGTAATTAGTATGTATGCCGTACTCTTCCCGATGCTTATTTTCTCTTTGTTAAGAAAGAAAATCGAAACTGCTGAACCACCTACCATGGTTGGAGACAGGGCAGATGCAAATTCCCATAACAGTATAATATCAAAAGATTGGGACCAGGATAACTGCTTTAGTGTAACATATCTGATCCGATACATGTAAGCCAATTGCCTGATAACGATTAGTAATAATATGGCCAAGATCCACCAAAGATTAGCAGATTCAATTTGACTGAATTTTTCTGCATCAAAACTTTGAAAAAAAATAAATCCACTAGCAAGCAACCCAATGGCTATTGCTATTAGAATGTTACCAGGCTTAAATTTATTGAGTATATCCTTTGATTTGCTGTCCACTTATTTCCCTGGCGTCAACCAAAAATTATTGTAACCTATTCCAATTTGGATATTAATAAACTGTAGCTGAAGTAATTCAAGAATAGCAAGAAAAGTAAATATTACCTCCATCTTTTCTTTACAAGTTTTTAATACCTCTTCAAAGGATAATTTAGATTTGTCTTTAATTAATTCCTGAACCTTTATTTTTTGCGAATCAATTGTATAAGGATATTGCACGATCATGTGGGCTTGTTTGTTTTGTTCATCATCAAATCGTGCCATTACTTTTTCAAATACGATCATCAATTTATAGAGATCAACACTTTGAAGTTCATCAGCCGGAGTTTTGTTAGCAGAAATTTCAGTTAACTCTTTTATGAGGTTGCCTCTTTTCTCTTTCAATGTCCGCTGTTGTTCCATATCCTGAAGCTGGCTGATCACACTTTTATACTTTTTGTATTCTAAGATCCTTTGTACAAGTTCTTCTCTAGGGTCTATTTCGTTGCCTTCCTCATCTAATTGCTTTCTAGGCAATAGCATTTTCGCTTTTATATGCATTAAGGTAGATGCAACCAATATGAATTCACTAGCAAGTTCAATGTTTAAGGATTGCATTGTAGTAATATAATCCAGAAAATCGTTGGTAATTTGAGCAATTGGGATGTTATGAATGTCCAGCTCGTCTCTTTCTATAAAGAAAAGAAGTAAGTCGAAGGGGCCTTCAAATTGTGATAATTTTATCTCATATTGTTCTTCTGTCATGGTAAATTTCCCTGAATGGCTGAAATAGAGTGCAAATTAATAATTTAATATTGATATTTTGAAACTTGATACTGAAAGGTAATGGACAATACTAGAGACCTATAAGATTTTTAAACTTCTGCCCACTCAATGATTCCTGTTGCTTAACCTCTAGCTTTAGGGGAAGAAATGGCTTACTTTGAGGTTATGTATGTATAGTTATCAATGACAAAAAAATCGCGTCATTGCGAACGAAGTGAAGCAATCTCCTACGGTTAATCAAATGTGGAGATCGCTTCGTTCCTCGCGATGACGGCTTTTGTCATCTACCTTTGCAAGTTTTTTTAAAAATTGTACCTATCAGGATGACATAAAAAAGAATTGTGAGAAAGCCTCGTTAATTTGTCAACAGGAGTATTCATATTTTCCTGTTGGTTTTTAACTGATTCAGGGTTTTAGATCCTAAAGCTTCCTGTATAACTCGCTTTAATTCGCCATCATGGTAAGGTTTAGATAGAAAGGCCGCATGATCTACTTCATCTGCTTTTGCTTTCGTAGCTCTATCTGAATAGGCAGTAATAAAAATAATAGGGATGTCATATTTTTCATTGATCAATCTAGCCGCATCAATTCCTGACATGGGGCCTGGTAAATAAATGTCGGCCAAGATCAAATCAGGTTTAGGATTTGATTTTTCAATACTTTCGATAACTTTTTCTCCGTATCTGACAATATCTACAACATTATAACCAAATCTGGTTACTGTATCCTTTAAGATCATAGAGATAAAAAACTCATCCTCAATAATTAAAATATTTTTAGACATGTTTCCAGAGTTTAATTTTACTGATATTTATTTTTATTTTTTGTTCTATGCCAGCTGTAATTATGACAATTTATCTTTTACTAAATTCACTATTTTACTGTTTAATTCCTGAGGAACAAAAGGTTTAGAAATATAATCATTCATTCCAAGGGATAAACATTTGTCGGCTTCACCCGAACCTGCATTGGCTGTCATTGCAATGATGGGAACCTCATTTTTGGATGGTTTCATTTTATTCCTTATATGTTTTGTAGCTTCATATCCATCCATTTCAGGCATTTGAAGATCCATTAAAATAACATCATAATCACCGGCATTTAATTTTTCTATTGCAAGCTTACCATTCTCGGCTGTATCAGCAGTACAGTTCCAACTGGACAGTACCTTTTTTGCCATTAATTGATTAATGGGATTATCTTCAACGAGCAAAATCTTTATGGATTCCAGATCTGCTGAAGGATCACTTGGTTCCTTCATTTTCTCTTTAATAAAAACATCAGTCGTACCAATTTTATATGGGATTGTAAATGAAAAGGTTGAACCTTTATTA
>JAESSM010000041.1 GCA_016764115.1 Bacteroidia bacterium
CAATATTTATTATAAAGTAAATTACAAAATGCAGGATCCTGTTACAGAGGAAGTTCATGAGGAATTTACTTTGTATCCAAACGCTCAGATCAATCCAAGTATGGGTTTGATCTCCAATCCTGATACCAGGCATTATGCAACCAAGGATATTTACACTCATGTTACTTCCGTGCCGGATAATACAGAAGACAGGAAATTTAAAGACTTACAATTCTTTACTCTATCTTTAGGAGACACGTTGTCCTATAATGGATATAAAGTGGTTTTGAAGCAAATAAATAATGACCCACAAATTACTAATCTTAATCTCTCAGAATATGAAATTAGAGTTGGGGCATCATTGAGCATTTTATATGAAGCGTGGGATGACTGGATTGAGTATAAAACAGAACCTCTTTATTTGATCAAGGATTTAGCTTCTTATAATGTGGAAACTTTTGTTGAAGCAATTGGATTAAAGTTCAGTTTCAATAGGATCTTACCTGAGAAAAACGAAATAGAGATCGGTATTGCTGAGGAAAAGGCTGATTACATTGTTATGAAAGCAATTGTTTTTCCGTTTATAAATGTGCTATGGTTAGGAGCAATTACCATGGTAATTGGTATATTTATTTCTATGAATAGAAGATATCAGGATAACAAAAGAATAAATTCTAACCCATTAGGCGATTGAATTAGTATTTTACTAAACCTTAAGCTAAATCTGACGTTCAATTAGTCAAGATTTTAATTGGGCAACACGTTAAACTCTAATTAATTGACCCGCAAATTCATTAGAAGTCGTTTACTTCAACCCCTTGCCATCTTACTTGTTTTTCTGGCAAATTTATCCCTTGCCCAAAATCATCAAGAACTATACCCGGATGTAAAAAACAAGAAAGTAAGGTATCTTATGAAAAACCATATACCCATTAATTTTGAATGGCATTCTGACTCAATATTTGTTGATTTTTTTGATTCAACGGATCTTACTCATAATAAACTGTTTCTGTTAGGACAAAAGTACGGAGTGAGCGCAAATACGGTTACCATACATAAGTTGTTGGCATATTTGCATAAAAATTCAGAAGTGCGATATCTCATGATGGAAGTCAGTTACAGTATTGGTTTGATGATCAATGATTATCTAAAAAATGGAGATAAACAGATCTTAGTTCATGCATTATGGAATTGTAAAAAGATCTTTACCAGGGAATATTTTGATTTTTTCATCAGGCTTAGAGAATTTAACTTGAATGTTGGAGAGGACAATGCGGTTGAAGTTGTTGGTATTAATTACATTGGCGGTTATGAGGCTGATTTTTGGGTATTGAATAAAATTGTAAGGTCAAAGTCTATACCTGCGGATGTATATCCAACATTGGTAAAGACCTTTTACATTTATGGGGATCTTAAAAATAGGCTTGAAAAAGATTCGGTTCGGGTAGATAGTTTTTTAATGGTATTGAAAAAGTTTCCATCATCATCGAACCTTAAACTTTTTGATGAGTTTCAGTTGAAGTCAATTCCAATAGGTGAAATTCAAGTATATGTGGATTTTTTATTAATGGATATGCCGGCTAACACGGAGCTGTATGAGCGTTTTTTGGGAGAAGATTTTTTTGATTTTTGGATGATAATCAAAAATATGAGAACAAGATATGATGGCCGTGCACAGAAAGATATTGTCTTTCAAGTCAATTTTTTTAATCTATATCCTAGACTTACTAAAGGCAATATACTAGGAGTTTTGCCAAGAAGTTATTGTCATTTGAATGCGGTGAGGTTTTACTCGGATCAATTTGCAGGGGACTTAAATTCATTGAAAACCTCTCCTGTAAAGAAAAAAGTACTTTCCATTGGAACATATTATCGAAAATGTAGAAAGTATGACAGTGACAAATTATACAATGAAAGTTCGGTTGCCAGGTTTGATGTGTGTCCACAACGAGGAGTAATTATCTATAAATTGAATGAATACAAAACACAGTTTAAGAAAAAAGCGAAAGATTTCCCATATTTGATAATTACAAAGGAACAAAGAGAAATGCAATGGTTACGACCAAGATATTGGAACAATTGACTATTATCAATTTTCAATTAGTAATTAACAAATGACAATTACCAGTTAGGAAGGATATATATAAACCATAACACCAATACTCTAGTACACTACACCACCAACACCAATGAAAATAGTCTTAATCGGATCAGGAAATGTAGCAACCCATTTGGGAAAGGCGTTTAGACAAGCAGGGCACCAGATTATTCAGGTATATAGCAGAAATTTGGAAAATGCTTCGGTGCTTGCGGGTGCTTTGGGTTCGAGTGATGTTGATGATTTTGCAGAAATTTCTGATGAAGCTGATATTTATATCATTGCTTTAAAGGATGATATCATCTCGACATTGCACGAACGACTTTCTTTAGCGAACAAGGTTATTGTGCATACTTCAGGATCTGTCCCTATGGTCACTTTAAAGCCAATAAGCAGCAAGTATGGAGTTTTATATCCATTGCAAACTTTTTTAAAGGATAAGGAGTTGGATATTGCTTCCGTTCCATTTTGCATTGAAGGAGTTAGTGAAGATGTTGAAAACATGCTATCCGATTTGGCGAAAGAACTTTCCGAAAATGTACAAGTTGTAAATTCTGAGCAAAGGCAAATAGTTCATTTAGCGGCAGTTTTTGCTTGTAATTTTTCTAATCATATGTATGCTATTGCCGATGACCTCTTGAAGAACAACGGAATGAACCTGGATTTACTGCGACCATTGATCAAGGTTTCATCTGCGAATTTAGATGATGCAGATCCGGTAGATTTGCAAACTGGTCCAGCTGCGAGAGGAGATTCTGAAATAATGGATAAACATTTGGAGATGCTGGAGAGAAATGAGTCGTATCGAAAAGTGTATGAGGATATTTCAAACAGTATAATGAAAAGTCGTGATTAGTATATTCGTTAATTCGTTATTTGTAAATATTAGTATCATTTGTATCAATTAGTATATTCGTAATTATAAATGAGCGATTATTTAACCAAATTTTCTACAGTTAACACATTTGTTTTTGATGTGGATGGAGTTCTTGCAACAGGCGATCTATTGGTAATGAACAATGGAGACTTGTTGCGTTTTATGAGTAGTAAAGATGGTTATGCATTAAAAGTTTTGGCGGAGAGTGATAAATACAACGTAGCTGTTATTACCGGGGGAAAGTCAGATGGGGTTGTTACAAGGCTAAAGAGGCTTGGTATAGAACATGTTTACGGAAGCATTGAAAATAAAATGGAAAAGTTTAAGGAGTACGTACAGGAAAACAATATTAACAGTGAACATACTCTTTATATGGGTGATGATATTCCTGACTATGAAATAATGAAATCCGTTGGGGTTCCTGTTTGCCCCAAAAATGCTTGTAAAGAAATTAAAGATCTATCAATTTATGTTTCTCATATAAACGGAGGAGAGGGTTGTGCTCGTGACGTGATTGAGCAAATTATGAAATGTCAGGGGAATTGGGCTGTTTGAAAATTGAAATTAGAGCATCTCTAGTTATCTTCTAGTGCTTCAAATTCATCAGGATTGGTTACTTTATATAAAACGAACCCTAATATTCCGCCAATAACAGGGCCAACAATGTATAACCACAAATTAGTAACAGAACCACCATTTAAAGCTACGTCAATAACAATTGGGCCGATTCCTACAGCTGGATTAAACGCCCCACCAGAAATGGGACCGCCAGCAAAAGAAGCAGCTAATACCGTAAATCCAATTGCCAGTCCAAAGTAGGAGTTTCCTTCTGACTTTTTGGAAGTAGCAACATTTAAGATTACTATTACTAAAGCAAACGTAAAGAAAACCTCCGTAAATAACGGAGCCCAAATGGATGACGTATATGCTTCTCCAGGGACCAGAACAAAAGTAGTTTCTGTCATTAATTTATAGCTTAACGCTGCAAGTAAAGCTCCAATGATTTGAAAGACAATATACATGCCGGCATCTTTTCCTTCGATCTTCTTCCTTAGTAATATAGCAATCGTTACCGCTGGGTTGTAATGAGCACCTGATATAGGAAAACCTGCATAAACCAAACCCACTAAAATACAACCAATTGCAATGGGATTTCCTGCCAGGCCAATTACTAATACAAGAAAAAAAGTTCCGATTAATTCTATTAAATAATTTTTCATAATTTTACCCTTTGTTTAAAGCAAAAGTATTAGAACTTTTCTAAATCATTTAAAATAATTTATTAACATTAATATTAAGATTATGGCTATAGAAAAAGGGCAAGAAGCCCCAAACTTTACATTATTTGATACCGAAAAAAATGAAGTATCATTAGATAGTTACAAAGGGAAGAACGTAGTTCTTTTATTTTTTCCATTAGCTTTTACAGGTACATGTACTACCGAATTATGTACTATGAGAGATGAGCTATCAGTTTATGCTGATTTGAATGCTTCTATTATTGGTATATCAGTAGATTCATTGTTTACATTGGGTAAATTTAAGGAAGAAAATAACCTGAATTTCCCATTGTTATCAGACTTTAATAAAGAAATATCTAACTTATATGGAGCGCAGTATGAAGAATTTGTTTTCGGTATGAAAGGAGTAGCCAAGCGGTCCGCATTTGTTATAGATTCTGAAGGAATAGTTCAATACGCGGAAATATTAGAAGATGCACCTACAGAACCAAATTATGAAGCAATAAAAGAAACTCTTAATAGTTTAAAGGGAGCAACAGTAGAATCTTAATAATTACTTCTTAGGATCAAGAATATTTAAGGTCAGGGCATTTGGTGATTTCTGCTTTTGTAATAGTTTAAACAAGAGGTCTTTAAGAAACAGTGTAGCAATCTGGAATAGTTGTTGTTCGGTGTACTAGTCCAGATGAAGTTTAATCTACATGCGCACTCCAATAACAAGGATATCATCAATTTGCTCCCGGCCATCTTTCCATGCTTCTATTTCTTCTTCTAATTTTCGACACTGCTCTTGCATAGAGTCATTTTTCAGTGTACTCAGAAATTCTCGCATTTTCCTGGAAGAGTATTTTTTATCCCTTGGTCCTCCAAATTGATCATGATATCCATCAGAATAAATATAAAAGCTTTCACCCGGTTGTAGTTGTATTTTGTGATTTGTGAAACTCCTTTCTATCTCAACTTCACCTCCAACTCCAGCCTTATCGGCTTTAATTTCTTCCAATGCATCTTCTTTATTTGGATGCAGAATATTAAGAGGTCTTCGCGCTCCTGCATATTCAATGTTTCTGGTTGTCAAATTAATTTTGCATAGCGCCATGTCCATTCCGTCCATTACAATTGCATCAGCATCATATTGATGTAAGGCCTTCCCAATTCCTGCATGAAGTCTATTTAAAATTTCAGAAGGCGTTGTTTCTCCGCTTTCCAAAATTATTTGGTTAAGCAGATCGTTTCCTATCATTGACATAAAAGCTCCCGGAACACCATGTCCGGTACAATCAACAGCAGCGACCATATAACAGCCATTGGTTTTGGCGTAATAGTAAAAGTCTCCACTTACTATATCTTTTGGCTTGTATAATATGAAAGAGTCCGGTAGCTCTTTATAAACTTCCTCTTTTGGGTGCATGATGGCTGTCTGAATTCTTCTGGCATATTTAATACTATCCAGTATCTCCTTGTTCTTTTCCACGATGACTGCTTTCAACTCATCTCGTTTCACAACAAAATATTCCAACAGAACATACACTATTGAACATATAACTGAAATGTTCATGACAAAAAATATCATACTTAATTCATTAGTAATTAGTGTTGAATTATCAGGGAGTAGATAATCTAATATTCCACTGGTAATTAGGACTGCAATAAACGCGTAGAATAACCTTTTTGCTGTTTTTAAGTTGTGAAACATTAGTGCACCTAGTGGACTTAAAATTGATGCCATTACTACACTGCTGGCTTCTGTAAATCCTCCAAGAGAACATTGCACACAAAATGGGAGAAACAGAATTAATATGAGTTGGCTGGTGCGAAAAAATGAGTATTGTTTTGTGAAATAAAAAATGAATAAGTTTATAGCAGAAAGCAATGAATATGCAGTAACAACAGTAGCTGCGAGGTTAACACCAATTATAAAATAAAGGATTCCCCAAAGAAAACCAAAGCACAGAGTAATAGTGGCTATACGAAGAAGTATAGTTCTTCTGATTCTTTCCTCTTCGTCAAGATCACATAAGGCAAACCATTTGGTCCAGTTTAAAACTTGAGACATTTGAAATGTTTAAGTAGCGCTTAAAGGTTGTTTTCTTAATTGACTAAACAGATAAATATACGTTGCGTCCAAAATACCTGTAATAACACACATGGTTAACAAAAATCCATCAGTAAAATGGAGAAAACAAAATATTGTAATTAGCAAAGTACCAACTCCCTTAAACCACCCCGCTAAATATGAAAAACTTCCTATACTATCTTTCATTCTTAAGATCAAAGTGATATAAAGTGCTGACATCATTACATTTAATATATACCCTGAATAAGCTCCCATGTGGGTAAATGGTGCATCATAATTCTTGATGTAAAAGTATAGCGTTACAAACCAACACAATAGACAAAATGCAGTTACGGGTTTGAAAAATTTCTTGATACTATCAATGGAAACTTGTTTGTCTCCATATTTAAATAATCCGTAAATGATGAAACAATCCATTAAAAACCATACTCTATAGCCCCAAACATAGAGTTCTCCCATGTTGGTTTGAAAAACAAAACTCCAAAGAAATTCCCAGCTGAAGTTCGCACAAATAGCAACTACCGGAACCTCTACAAATTGGTGTTTGATGATGTTTTTAATAACTATCACATAAGTGAACACCCACAGCAAACAGCCTACAGCAAACATTACGTGCTCAGTAACGGTGTAGTCTTGTAAGTTTATTAGAGAACTCATATTTGTTTACAATTGATTAGCAATATTTCAAATATCTCATATAGTACACTGATTATTAAGATTAGTTATGATTAGGACTGATTTTTTGTCATAATAAATCATAACTATCAGTCAGATCAGCGTACTATTAATTGTTGTATTTATTTCGATCATTATTGCCCGAGACTAATTTTTTAACTGAACATTAATTTAATCTTCTGCAGGATTTCTATAAACCAGGGTATTTTGATTTCCCAAGGTAGGCCCTTATCATATCTTTTTTGATCGTGATTACGCCAAACTGATAAGATATTTGGTTCATGAAGTTTCCAAATTTCGCAATAGGCAGCATCTACCTTGGATGCGTCAATAATACAATTAACAGCTCTACGAGCTGCCTCATTTGCTCCTTCCATAGTAGCTAGGTCTGTATTTGTTCTCACGTAATCGGAAGCAAGGAACAAATTAGGAATACGCGTAAATGCATCTGGACGTAAATACCATGTTCCAGTTGCATTGACCAATAAAGGTTCAAGATTAACTGCATCATGGGGTCGCATGTCATCAGGAATAATAATATCAGGATCCAGAAACCAAGAATTGAGGTTGTCATCTTTTAAGATCTCTTTTCCATTGACATTTAAACTCTTTTTCAGTTGAGCCCATATCTCGTCCTTTATTTCTTCCCTTGTACAATCTTTTGCACTTTTATTATAAAGGATTCCTGGGCCATCCCAGTTTGAAACATCTACTGATAAGATCCCATTAACTTTTCCATCACCGTGATCCGGAAAATCAAAATCTTTCCAAAACTGTTTTTGCGAAATGGAAGTAAGAGCCCAGGGAGTATCTATATATATCACATGCCCATGTATGATCTCAACATCCTCTTTAAGGTAGAATTGAATTCCGTTCATCCAGGCAACATGGGATCTAAGTTTTTGAATATTAGACAATGTAGGATCTTCCTCCAACATTTCATCAGAGATCAAACCACTCATTACTTCTACGGGAAGCGCTGCTATATAATAGTCACCTGTTACTTCTAATGTTTCTGTCCCATTATTAATTGTAGCACTTTGTATTGCTCCGTCTTTACAGTTGATAGATTCTACTTTTGTATTCAGATGATAATGAACTCCCATTTCCTTCAAATACTTTAACCAGGGGTCAATCCAAACATCATTGGTAGGTCCGTTTAAAAGCCTGTCACTGCTAGAACCAATTTTCATCATATCAAAAATTAGCTGAAGAATAATATCTCCACCTGTTTTGGTACTTGCCTCAGTTGCTTTTGCAGCTACAAGTGTTCTTGTTAGACCGGTAGCGAGCAATGTCTTGTAATTTTCTGAAAAACGGTCTGCCTGAACATAATCCCACCAGCAAATTTTTTCGTATTCGTCAACCCTTCGATTTTCGCAACTGGTCATGATTTGCCACAATCGCTCTGCAAAAAAATCTTTTTCTTCTTTTGTAAACCCCACATCGGAATCTTCAAAGGTGCTGATCATTGCTTTAAGGTCTTTCAAATTTCTTGGAAACCTCGTAACGATCTTGATTGGCGATTTGTCAAATCTTGCCATTTCACCTCTGGTAGCATCAACCAAATTGTCAAATACCCCAAGTGCCTGACCGTTGCAAGGAATCCTCTTCATGGTGTCAGTCACATGCCTATAGAATCCTGGAAAGAATCTAAATCCGTGCTCACCTGGTAGATCTTTTCTGTTGTCCTTTCCTGAGTCAGGAACTTTTACACTGCGGGCTTTTCCTCCGGGAATACCCTTTAATTCATAAACATGAACATCAAATCCACGCTCAATAAGTTCATGGGCTGCGCTGAGCCCGGCAACACCTCCTCCTAAAATAATTACTTTGTTTTTTATCATGACACCTTTAATAAATGATGATTTAAGTTTTGATTATCAGATAGTTAACTGTGGTATTCCGGATTTAATGTTATCTGGTAAAATTTTTCCTGATAGGAAAATTCGGCACAAAACTAAAAGAATGATCTAAATACACAAGTCTGTGATATCCATCAAATTATGCTAATTTTACTTGAAACGAATTTACTCTTGGAAGACAAAAATAAACGGAACCTTTACTGGAGGCAGAACATACGATATCTTCTGATGTTATTGGGTGTATGGTTTTTGGTATCGTATGGGTGTGGAATATTATTTGTTGATGAGCTCGACAAAGTGAAGATTGGAGGGTTTAAACTTGGATTTTGGTTTGCTCAGCAGGGTTCAATTTATGTTTTCGTGCTATTGATATTCATTTATGTTTATCTGATGAACAAATTGGATAAGAAGTTTGATGTAGAAGAATGAAATACTCAAAACTAACTCGTTAATCAATTAAAAACTTAACTAATTGAAAGTCAGATTGAGCGAAGTCGAAATCTGCCGGCCTATGTTTCGACTCCGCTCAACATGACCTTGATTTTCAGCAATATAAAAGTTCAAATGATCAATAGTAAAAACCAACAACTCATAACTAATTACCCATAACTCATAACTCCCAAAGTGGATATTCAAACCTGGACATTTATTATTGTCGGATTGAGCTTTGCGTTGTACATCGGCATTGCGATTTGGTCAAGAGCAACTTCCACAAAGGAGTTTTATGTAGCAGGCTCAGAAGTTTCTCCATTAGCTAATGGAATAGCTACTGCCGCTGATTGGATGTCGGCAGCTTCATTTATTTCTATGGCGGGGCTAATTTCATTTCTTGGAAGAGATGGATCTGTATATTTAATGGGCTGGACAGGGGGATATGTGTTGCTTGCATTGTTGTTGGCACCATATCTACGGAAGTTTGGAAAATTTACTGTTCCCGATTTTATCGGGGATAGATATTACTCGCAAACAGCAAGGGTAGTTGCTGTAGTTTGCGCAATTTTCATATCGTTTACATATGTAGCCGGCCAAATGAGGGGAGTAGGGATAGTCTTCTCAAGGTTTTTAAGTGTAGATATCAATACCGGGGTGCTTATTGGAATGGCTATTGTTTTCTTTTATGCTGTATTAGGCGGTATGAAAGGGATAACTTATACACAGGTTGCTCAATACTGTGTCTTGATATTTGCGTATTTAGTTCCGGCTATTTTTATCTCCATTATGATGACTGGAAACCCAATTCCACAATTGGGATTTGGCGGAGATCTGGTCAATGAACCTGGAGTCTCATTGTTAGATAAATTGGATGGCCTGGGTACCGCACTCGGGTTTACAGCTTATACTCAGGGCAATAAGCCAATGATAGATGTGTTTTTTATTACTGCAGCGCTGATGGTAGGCACCGCAGGATTACCTCATGTTATTGTAAGATTTTTTACAGTTCCAAAAGTTAGGGATGCAAGGAAGTCTGCTGGATATGCATTGGTGTTTATTGCTATTCTTTATACCACGGCTCCAGCTATCGCAGTTTTTGCAAGAACAAACTTAATTCAATCGGTTAGTGAAAAATCATACAATGAAGTACCGAGTTGGTTTAAAAATTGGGAAACCACCGGACTGGTGGAGTTTAAAGATAAAAATGGGGATGGTAAGATTCAATACGTGCAAAATCCTGAGATCAATGAACTCAAAATTGATCCTGATATCATTGTTTTGGCAAATCCTGAGATTGCCAAATTGCCCAACTGGGTGATAGGGTTGGTAGCTGCGGGAGGTCTTGCTGCGGCACTTTCTACAGCCGCAGGATTGTTATTGGTTATTTCTACATCTATTGCCCATGATCTATTGAAGAAAACATTTAGGCCAGAGATCTCAGAAAAAGGAGAGTTAAGAGCAGCCAGAATCGCGGCAGCTTGTGCCATATTTGTTGCGGGATATTTTGGAATTAACCCTCCCGGTTTTGTGGCGCAAGTTGTTGCATTTGCTTTTGGTTTAGCTGCAGCCAGTTTTTTCCCAGCCATCTTAATGGGAATTTTCTCAAAAAAAATGAACAAAGAAGGTGCAATTACAGGTATGTTGGTGGGACTAGTATTTACTGCAGGTTACATTATCTATTTCAAATTTGTAAACCCTCAAGCTAATAATGCAGATAACTGGCTATTTGGAATTTCTCCTGAAGGTATCGGAACATTGGGTATGATATTGAACTTCGCAACAGCTATTATCATTTCTAAATTTTCTAATGATCCACCCCTGGAAGTTCAGGAAATGGTGGAGAACATTCGGGTGCCTAAATCGGACTAATATTATTATATTCGAATTGATAAGATTAAAAATTCAAATTTAAAATGAAGAAAGGCGATATACTTTTTATATTAATTTGCCTGACCCAGTTGGGGTATTCTCAATCTTTACAATTTGGGCCAAAACATAAAACCTCGGAAATAAAAGGTGGTATTGTGGAGCAAGCGGTTACAGATTCTAATGGGTTTAGTTATTTATTGTTGACTTATGACACTGAATACATGAATAATAATATAGGCATTGCTAAATTCAATAAGGGTTTAAAATTATTGGAACATGCTTATCTAACGTTCGAAAATACTCGAATGAATATAAAAAGAAGTTTTGTTTTTAACAATATGATATATGTTCATACTTCATTATTGAATTATGGAATGCTGATACCCGCTGCTGAATATTATTATGCAGAATACTTAGTAATTTTTGATCTGAATGGAAAATACAAAAAGCAAACGGAGTTAATTAAAATAACGAAAAATCTAGGATCTTCCAATGACTATATATCTTCGATCACGATGTTACCGAATCAAGAAAGTTTTTTTTATGTTATATACAACAAATCCTATTCTCCAATTGATGTAACTTATAAGGCATACGATGGTTTATTTAAGGAGTTTTGGAGCTATAATATAGAATATGATTATAAGTATAAAGTATTTAAGAAGCATGAACCGTCAGTAATTGGCGACAATTTAATTGTATTGCTTGAAATAGAAAAGCATAAAAAGGAGCGAGTAAAAGGTGAAAATTATAATAATTTCATTGTTTATATCCAGCCTATTAACAGTGCGAACAAAATACTTAAATCATTAGAACTTCAGTATGATAAGTATGTAAGTCAATTGCAAGTGGTAAGGGGTTTGAATGAGTTGGAGGAAGAAGTAGAAATATATGGAACCTATAACATTCCTTATGCAAGTAAAGGTATTGTAATTACTACACTTAGTATTGCGAATTTAACTTATAATTCAAAATATACAGAAATAGCATCCAAAGTCGTAGATCAATTACCAGATTCAAGAAAGGTTTATAAAAAGCGAGATGGCATTGAACATTATGACATTATGAATATTGGAATTATTGATGAACATTATTTTCTGATTTTAGAAAAAAATTTAAATCAAACTGGCAGTAGTATGTTTTCGAATTATTCGGTTTCACCAATGGGAGCAGGTGGCCCAGGAATGACCATTTACTATACCGGTGGTGGTGAGGTAAGCGGATTTTCAGGAGAAATAATAGTATTAAAATTTAATAATAAAAGAGAGATGGAATGGTTCAAAGTAATACCCAAAAGACAAACTGTTTACGCATACCAAAGAAACGATATGCTATCACATAGAATGTTGGCCTCGAAAGACAATTTGTACTTTGTGTACCAAATAATTGAAAGTGATAAGGATCTTGAAAGTGGAACTGATGATTTATCAGCTGATGTTGATGAATGCAAAATGAAGATTACAAAATTAACCCCCGATGGAAAACTAAGTAGCATTTATTTAACTCCTCATACAGATCAAGATATCAAAGATAAAAAACTGTTATACACATATATTCAAAAAGGCAGTAAAAACATATTTTATGCAACTTCAGGCAGGATATCTTTTAGATTAATAAAACTTAACAGAAGGTGAGTAATTGCTAGATAAGTCGAGTTCGTAGCTTGGTAGCAAACTGCCAACTTTTCTTAAGATCGGCTGTGTACTTAACTGGAATGGTTCCGAGCAAATAATCACCTCAAGAAGTTCAAGAAATTGTGGAGAGCATTCGGGTACCTAAATGATGATTGAGTTTAAAAACATAAAGTTATTCGAACCTGGTATTTTCCAAACAATAGTTAAATCTTGTTACAATGATTTTCTAAAATCTTTTCCTGACGAAAAAGAAAACTTCTATAATCAATGGGAACAAGAGGATAAGGATGTTTTTGAAAATCTTGATACAATCGGTCAATGTACCTTTATTACATGTATAGATGATACACCAGTGGGATGTTGGAGCTATGACCCCAGGCAACATCCTATTGGTATTATTGGCCAAAATTGCATTCTACCACAATACCAAAATAAAGGGTACGGTGAGAGACAAATTCAAGCAATTATTGAGATATTCAAAAAGCAAAATTATAAGGAAATTAAAGTAAGTACCGGAGATAATGAATTTTTTTTACCGGCACAACGAATTTATGAGAAATGTGGATTTGTAAAAATTGGATTTTCAAAAGGAGAACTTTTTGATTTAATTGAGTTCAAGAAACGATTACAACATTAGCTCTGAAAACGTTATTCCTCTTTGTCTAAAAATATAACAAATGAGGATTCAATATAATCTCATTTTTAGTTATAAAACCCTCTATAATGACTGAAAAATGTTATTGTAAATTAATATTGGTAACGGTATTTTTATCCAACTTTATATAGTGAGTAAAGGACATATGTCCTTTATTCCTATGTTGGCAAACATTTAATCAAAATAAACCATAATCAAATGAAAAATATCACACTTATTGCCCTGCTAACTTTGATATTCAGTTGTTCTACCGATATAAATGAAAAAGAGACCAGCCAATCCAAAAATGTTCCCGAAATGAGGGGAAAAGAGACCAACCAATCTAATATTGTTACCAACTTTCTATATGATGTAACAAGTTTGGAAAATGAAGAAAGCAAAAACCCTATTATTAAGTTTCAAGAAATAGCGAACACTATAGCTGAAAAAGTAATTCTGATAAATAAAGAAAATATTGAATACTTTTTAACTGAAGCCATAGAATATAAATATTGTGTAATAACGACTGGAGATCACACTATTGTTAAAATAGAAGATTTCAACAATTGTAAACAATCCGGTTCTTGGGCTGCATGCATGCCTTATGCAGAAGGATATATAAAAAAAGGAAAATTAATATTTGAAAAAGATTATAGCAATAATATTATTGGCAGACCTGACTCACAAAAAAGAACGGCTTATCTATTTAATTGACTAATTCTAAATGAATATTGATTGAATACCCTCACTATCGCGCATTTGTAATGCGTGCTAATTCAGGTCACGCATTACAAATGTGCGCCAGCATAGAACTCTATATAATGGCCTGACCCGTCCTAAAAAATGTATTTGGAAGTTGATATTAGTAGGGGCACTTTTATTCAACTCTATGAAGAGGATAAACGACATGTGTCGTTTATCTGTACGTTAGCCACTATAAACAACAATAACTATAGTAAATAAAAAATATGAAACAAAATTCAAAATATACATTAATGAGGATATATGGTATTGGAATGTTTATCCTTTTGACATCACTTAATGTTTCCTTTGGACAAACCAAAATAGAACAGCTAGACGAATTGTTAAATCTCTATACTGAATATGGACAATTTAATGGTTCTGTTCTTGTTGCAGAAAAAGGTGAAATTATTTATAAGAAAGGCTTTGGATTGGCTAATATGGAATGGAATATTCTAAATCAACCTAACACTAAATACAGATTAGGTTCCCTCACTAAGCAATTTACCGCCATGTTAATTTTACAAATGGCTTCAGAAAATAAACTAAAGTTAGACGTCCCAATCTCAACCTATCTGCCAGATTATCCAAAACCGAATGGTGACGACATAACTATTCATCACCTACTTACACACTCCTCAGGTATTCCAAATTACACTTCGTTTCCCAACTTTAGAAATAAAGAGCGCAATCGTTATAGCCCTGAAGAAATGATCCGTTTTTTCGCTGATTCAACACTTCAATTTACACCGGGAGAAAAATATGAATATAGTAATTCAGGTTATTTTCTCTTGGGTGCCATAATAGAGAAAGTAACAGGTAAATCATACGAACAGGTATTACAGGACAAGATATTTACTCCCCTTAAAATGATTAATACAGGTTATGATCACCACAGCACTATTTTAAAAAACAGAGCTTCGGGCTATGAACGTGAATGGAATAGCAGGGTATTCATAAATGCCGCCTTCGTTGATATGTCAATTCCATATGCAGCAGGATCGATTTATTCAACAGTTGAAGATTTATACCTATGGGATCAGGCTTTATATTCTAACCAGCTCCTTTCAAAGGAATATATGGATTTAATTTTTGCGAATCATGGATCAGGTTATGGATATGGTTGGGGTGTTAATAAGGACGATATTCATGGAACAGGAGACAGTCTTTCAGTGATAGAACATCAAGGTGGAATAAATGGGTTTCATACGCAGATTTTCAGAATTCCATCTGACAAAAACCTGATCGTATTATTTAACAATACCTCAAGGGCCCCTCTTGATGCAATGACTACTACTATTAATCGAATACTTTATGATAAACCTTATGATTTACCTAAAAAATCTATCGCTCTTTCTTTGTTTGATGTGATAGAGAAAGATGGTGTCACCACTGCACTTTCATATTATAAGGAGGTTAAAGATTCTAGTCATTGTTATCTCAATGATGATGAAATGAATCAAGTAGGATATCAGTTGTTGAACTCTGATAGAGCAAATGAGGCAGCATTTATTTTTAAATTGAATGTAGAAGCATTTCCTAATTCTTGGAATGTTTATGATAGTTATGGAGAGGTGCTGCTGGTTTTAGGAAATAAAGCTCAGGCCATAGAAAATTATAAGAAATCTGTACAATTAAATCCAGGTAATGAAAACGGTATAAAAATATTGAAGGAATTGAAGAATAAACAATGAAATAACGAAAGGCTAACAATGTATATGAAATCATAGCTCGTTCCTCGCTACGCTTCAGATACAAACCGTTAGCACACATACAAAGGAGACAGTTGATTCAGGAAAATAAATTGTATTAGTTGCGGAAAGGATGAAGACCCAGGAGAATATCGAATAAAAAGTGATGTGGATGATACAAAAGCAGCAAATGCAGATAGTTTATCAGGAGATACACCCTAACTTGAATTTTACTCGAACTATAACTCTACCTAAAAAAAGAAATCTTACTATAACTGTTGTATAGCAAAGTTTTTAGTATTCTAAAACCACCTCCTCAAAAAATCCTTTTCAAATAGCACTTTACCAGCGTGCCAGTGGATACCAGGCTTATACATTTTGATC
>JAESSM010000190.1 GCA_016764115.1 Bacteroidia bacterium
GAGCCTGCAGCAGTGTCTGCAAGCTTAACAATACAAGACTTATCTTGTAACGGGGATAATTCAGGAACAGTTGACCTAACAGTTTCTGGTGGTACTCCCGGTTATACTTATAATTGGTCTAACGGAGCTACTTCAGAAGACCTATCAGGTGTTGCTGCGGGAAGTTATGATGTTACAATTACAGATGCTAACGGTTGTACAGGTACTGGTTCTGTTACAATTTCAGAACCCGCCAACCTATCATCAGGAATAGCTGGTACAGATGCTTCATGTGTTGGCAATGCTGATGGAGATGCTGATCTCACCGTAACAGGGGGAAATGCCCCATACAGCTATACATGGTCAAACGGAGCAACAACTGAAGATGCTGGTAGTTTAACTGCAGGTGATTATGGAGTTGTCGTTGCAGATGCCAACGGATGTTCGGTAATTGATTCAGTAACTATAAGTGACCCATCGTTGATCAGTTTAGTTTCAAGTGCCAGTGATGCAACTTGCGGATCAACCGATGGTTCTGCAAGTGTGGTCTTTGCAACTGGTGGAGCTGGTGGATACACTTATATATGGAGCGATGGGCAAACAAGCGCAACAGCTTCAAGTTTGGCCTCAGGAGTTTATAATGTTACCGTACTCGATGCTAATGATTGCTTTGTAACCGAAGCACTTACAGTAAATGACATTGGTGGGCCAAGCTTAACCATAACTATCACCAATGCAACTTGCGGGTTAAGTAATGGAGCTTTGGATGTAACTCCATCAGGAGGAACCGCTCCTTACACTTATGCCTGGAGTGATGGTCAGACAACACAAACTGCCTCATCTCTTACAGCAGGTGGATATACTGTTGAGGTGACAGATGCCGGGGGATGTAAATCGAACGGATCAGTAAGTGTTACAACTTCTGCAGTAACTTACGTTGATCTTGGTGTTGACTCCGTACTCTGTACAGCCAATGGTTATACATTAGATGCAGGCAGCAATGGTTCAGCTTATCTGTGGTCAACCGGAGAAATTTCACAAACTATTACAGTTGTCATAGATGGAACTTATTTAGTGGCAATGACAGATACCAATGGTTGTTTAAGTTATGATTCAACCTATGTTACCATGGGACCTGTTGCCGGTTTCAGTCATACAACCAGTTTGTTGAATGCATCATTTGTAAGTTCATCTACTAATGTTACAAGTTATGATTGGGATTTTGGAGATAGCAATACTTCGTCTGATCCTAATCCTTCCAATACTTACGCAGCAGGTGGAACCTATACCGTTACTTTACTTGTAAGTAATTCTTGCGGCAGTGATACCACTTCAGTTGCTGTTACAGTAGCTGATAGTATTATCGGACTTCAAGAAAATGATATACTAACTGCCAAACTTCAGGCTTATCCCAATCCTTATAAAGGAAGCACTTTCATTCAATATGATTTGCCTGAGAATGCACATGTTACTTTAGAGGTTTACAATGTATTAGGCAAAAAGGTGATAACTATTGTTGATGAAAACCAATTAAGCGGCAGGTACTTCCATAACTTCAGTGCAAAAGGTTCAGGTCATCCTGAAGGAGTTTACATTGTACGATTGAAATGGAATGACAACTTAATTACAAACAGAATTATTGAGATGAGATAATACTATCTCCAAATAAATTTCAGAAAAGGGGTTGCGAAAGCAATCCCTTTTTTTGTGGTTATAAATTATACATTACTTTTTGTATCTTGAAAAGATAATCATCAATAAATGTGTAAATAAACATTTTAAATAAATCACAAATAATGAATGCCCTATCTTTTGAAGCCAAAAATAAAAAATTTAAGTCAATTCTATTTGACATATCTGATGTAATTCTACGAATACCTCGATACCAAAGACCATATGCTTGGGAATCAGAACAAATTTCAGAATTTTGGAATGATCTAAATGAGCTTGAACAATCCTATTTTATTGGGTCCTTTATTTTTAATAAAGAAAATGAGCACAAAGGATTTATTGAAATTATTGATGGTCAGCAAAGGATATTAACTATAACTATTTTTATAGCTGTTATTCGAAATAAATTAAATGAGCTAGGAGAAAATAGATTAGCAAATAAATATCAGGGCGATTGCATTGGATATGAAGATGACGATTTTAATTATGTATATCGAATTGAACCTGGTGAATCTACTAAACCTTTCTTTGAAAAATATATTCAAAATCAAGGAAATGACATCTTGCTTGTAACACCAGAAGGTAAAGAGGAAACAAGAATCAAACAAAATTATGAAGACTTAATGCAACGACTTAATGAGTTGCTTTTAACCAAAGACAGCAAAGAGAAAAAAATAAATACCATAAAAAGTCTGAGAAAAAAACTTGGAGATTTGATCGTTATTGATATTGAAATTCAAAACGAGGAAGTTGCTTACGAAATATTTGAAACTGTAAATGCTAGGGGAATAGAACTTTCAGTTTCAGACCTTTTAAAGAATTTAATTTTTAGCAAAATAAAAGAAAAGGACGGAAAAGATTTAGCAAAAGAAATGTGGACTGAAATTGAACAAAACATTGCTCAAACAGGAATAGATCTTAAAAAATTTATTCGCTATTTCTGGCTCTCGAAACACCAGTTCTTGTCAGAAAAAAAACTTTATTTATCAATTAAAAGGGAAATTTCCGATTGGGAAGGATTTATATCTGAATTATATGATGCTTCCGTTTGGTATAATGCTTTACTTGAAGGAAATGAAAACGACTTTGAAAGTTTTAAGAGTTACGAGAAAATATTCCGTTCAATTTTTGCAATTCGTCTTATGAACGTTTCTCAATGCTTCGTACTATTTTTATGCATCCTTCAAAACCGAAATAGATTAGGATTCGATCTATACAAAGTTTTTCAACTTATTGAAAAATTCACTTTTCAATATAGTGCGATTTGCAAACTTCCAGGAAACCGTATAGAGAAGATTTATTCAAAACATGCTCGAAAAATTTATACGGAATTACAGTCAGGAGTAGGTGAAAAAAATCAGAAGAAAAACATTCAGTCAATATTTAATCAACTTAAGTCAGATTTATCTGCAGAATTACCATCTAAAGAACTTTTTGTTGAAAAGTTTAAAGAACTAAGCTATGGAAGAACTGAAAAAGCACGACAGTTAATTAAATATACGCTTGAAGAAGCTAATAGTGACAATACTACTGGTGAACATCGTTTAGACTTTAATCAAGTAAATATTGAACATATTCTTCCACAAGAACCTAAAAAATGGGGTCTATCCAAAAAAGACGTTAAAGAATATGTAAATAAGATTGGAAATCTAACCCTATTGAGTAAAAGATTAAATTCTTCAATGGGTAATGAAGTCTTAAACAAAAAATTGGCAGAACTTGAGAAATCAGAAATATCAATAACCCAAGAATTAGTGAAATATCTAAAGGTAAACAAAACATGGGATGAAAATGAAATTTTGACTCGTCAAAATGAACTTGCAGAAATATCATTTGACTCTATTTGGAAAATAAATTAAATGAATATCTCCCTAGCGCGCATTTGTAATGCGTGCTAATTCACGTCACGCATTACAAATGC
>JAESSM010000118.1 GCA_016764115.1 Bacteroidia bacterium
AGCGAAAAAAAATCAAATAAATATGAAACAATTAATTTGAAGAAGGATGGAGGTGAGCTATGGATGTCTTCTACATTAACACCAGTTATTGGAAAGGATGGGGAAGTAAAAAAAGTAGTGATAATAGATACTGACATAACCGAACGTAAAAAGCAGGAGCAAGTCATTCAACAAAAAAACAGAGATATAACTGACAGCATTACTTATGCAAAGAAAATTCAGGAAGCATTATTACCATTAGAAACGAATATTAAAGCCAAATTACCTGAGTCATTTGTGTTATATAAACCAAAAGATATAGTTAGCGGGGACTTTTATTGGTTTGCAGAAATACAGAATGGAACAGTAAATAGAGAAAGCAAAGATCACTCTACATTAGTTTTAGCTGCTTGCGATTGCACCGGGCATGGTGTTCCTGGGGCATTTATGAGTATGATTGGAAACGATTTGCTGAACCAAATTGTGCTAGGGCAGAATATTACTAACCCTACCAAGGCACTCGATGCTCTTCACCAAGGAATCAGATATGTATTAAGACATGACGAAGGAGAAATGGAAACACGTGATGGAATGGATCTGGCCCTTTGTCACATAGATATAAAGAATAAACAAATTGAATATGCAGGGGCACACAGACCATTGCTTTTAATAAAAAATGGGGACCAAGAAGTAACTATAATTAAGGGAGATAAGATAGGGATTGGAGATGATGCAATGCATAAGGGGCGTTCTTTCACTACTCATATAATTGAAGTAAATAAAGGAGATACAATGTATCTGTTTTCAGATGGATTCCCAGATCAGATTGGCGGACCTAAGAATAAGAAATACAAATCCAGTAGATTTAGAGAAATGTTATTAAGTATTCAATCTTTAAGTATCGATGAGCAAAAAACGGCATTGGACAATGAAATAAATGAATGGAGAGGTGAAAAAGAGCAAACAGATGATATACTTGTAATAGGTGTGAAGTTCTGATTCCGTGAATAAAAAATAATAAACTATTTACAAGTAACGAATTTATACTAATTAATTGTCAGATTGAGCGGAGTCGAAATCTGGTCGGTTGATGTTTCGACTACGCTCAACATGACCTTTATTTTCAGTAAAATTTCTATTTTTGCCGAAAATGTTAGCAAATGAGTAATATCAACAAAGATCTTATAGAACAGGCTTGGGAAGATCGAACGCTATTAGACAAGGATGACGTTCAGGAAAATATTCGAAATGTAATCGAAGCCTTAGATAAAGGTCAGATAAGAGTTGCTGAACCACATGAAAATGAGTGGAGGGTTAATGAATGGATAAAGAAAGCGGTAATCTTGTATTTCCCCATTCAGAAAATGGAAACAACAGAAGTTGGTATTTTCGAATACCATGACAAAATAGCACTTAAAAAAAATTATAAAGAACTAGGAATCAGGGTTGTGCCTGATGCTATTGCAAGATATGGATCATACTTGGGTAACAACGTAATTATGATGCCGTCTTATGTAAATATCGGTGCTTATGTTGATGAAAATACCATGGTTGATACTTGGGCAACAGTTGGTTCATGCGCACAAATTGGAAAAAATGTTCACTTAAGTGGAGGAGTTGGTATTGGGGGTGTTTTGGAACCTGTTCAAGCAGCTCCGGTTATCATCGAAGATGATTGTTTTATTGGATCTAGGAGCATCCTCGTGGAGGGAGCAAAAATTGAAAAAGAAGCCGTGTTGGGAGCCAATGTAGTAATTACTGCTTCGACAAAAATATTGGATGTGACCGGCAGTGAGCCTGTTGAATATAAAGGAGTAGTTCCCAGTCGCTCTGTAGTTATTCCGGGAAGTTATAAGAAAGAGTTTCCTGCTGGAGAATATAATGTGCCTTGTGCATTAATAATCGGAAAACGTAAAGAGTCTACAGATAAAAAGATCTCCTTGAATGATGCATTGCGGGATCATAGCGTTGCTGTTTAAATAATTTGAAAATTTGTCAATTTGAAAATGTGATAATGAATAATGCTAATCCTGAGTAACCGGGACGAATGATAGTAGTTTTTATAGGGATAGCAAATAGCTTATAGACTATAGAACTAATATACGAATTAACGAATTCACTAATACACGAATCAACAAATCACCAAGCTATTTTAAAACTTTAATTTTTCAATCTTTAATATGTAACTGAAAAGTTACAGCGTTATATGAACATAGGATTTGATGCGAAACGCGCATTTTTTAATTATTCAGGCTTAGGGAATTATAGTCGCGGACTAATTGATTCAATTAGTCAGTGTTATCCTCAAAACCAATACTTTCTTTATACTCCTTTTCCGAATGCCAACAGACGAATTCAATTTATTGAGGAAAGGAAGAACATAGAAGTCAGAAATCCTAAAGAGAATTTAGATCGGGTTTTCCCATCATATTGGAGATCAATAAAAATTACAGACCAGCTCAAAACTGATAATATTGATATCTATCATGGTTTAAGCAATGAACTTCCGTTAAATATTGAGAGATCGAATGCCAAAAAAGTAGTTACGATACATGACCTTATCTTTCTCAGGTATCCTGAGTTTTTTCCATTTCTGGATAGAACATTTTACAAAGTGAAATTTAAAAAGGCCTGCGAAAATGCAGACAAAATTATAGCCATAAGTGAACAGACCAAAAATGATATTATAGAATTCTATAAGATAGACTCTACTAAAATTGATGTGGTTTATCAAACTTGCAATTCCATATTTTCTAATCAAGCAAAGGACAATGAAAAGCTCGAGATCAAAGAAAAGTATGGATTGTATAAAAAGTTTATTCTCTCGGTTGGTACGATTGAAAAAAGAAAAAACCTTCTAAGCCTGGTGAAGGCCTTTAATTTAGTTAAGGACGATATCCCTCATGACCTGGTTGTGATTGGGAAAGAGACGAAATATTTTAAGAAAGTACAAAAGTTCATTTCTGAAAATGGTTTAGAAAATAGAGTGAGAGTAATTAGAGATGTTATGTTCGTAGATTTTCCGATTATCTACCAAATAGCTGATGCGATGATCTATCCTTCTTTATTTGAGGGTTTTGGAATCCCAATTATTGAGGCATTATTTAGCAAGACCCCGGTTATTACTACAAATAGTGGGTGCTTTCCGGAGGCAGGAGGACCAGATTCTATTTATGTAGATTCAAATAACATTGAAGAATTGCAAACCGCAATTATTAATGTATTGACTGATGATAAATTGAGAATGAGTATGATCGATAATGGTTTTAAGTATGTACAACAGTTCAAGCATCAAAAAGTATCTGAAAATCTGATGAATGTCTATCAAAGTTTATAATTTCGTCAAATGATCACAATTGTAGGTTTATTATTGCTCGGGTTAGCTTTGATTATCGTAGAGATATTAGTCGTTCCCGGTACAACATTGGTAGGAATTCTTGGAGCTATCTTAATGGCTGCAGGAATTTACTTCGCTTACACTGAGTATGGTTCCACTTATGGCCATTATACGCTAGTGACTAGTGCCGTTGTTAGTACCGGTACATTATATGCAGCTTTTAAATCGGGCGCATGGAAACGATTTATGAACAAGAATAAGTTAAAAGGAAAAGCCAAATTAGTAGATGAAACTAAAGTGAATGTGGGAGATAAGGGAGTAACGGTTTCTGAGTTACGCCCAATTGGCAAGGCTATGATAAATGACTTTCGATTAGAGGTTCACTCAAAAGGAGAGTATATCGAAACGGGAAAAGAAATTGAAGTATTAAAAGTTGTCCAAAACAAGGTGGTTGTTGGACTTCTTACTAAACAGTAATATTTGTAGTTACCGCTAATTCTAGTACTTTTGCCTTCCAATATTTTTTATTAAAAACGCATAACTCATTACTCACAACTCTAAACTTATCTCATATGACACTTCCAGCGATATTAATGTTTGTAGTAGGGTCAATTTTTGCCCTTTTCTTGTTTTTATATTTTATTCCGATTAACCTGTGGATCACGGCTGTATTTTCAGGAGTAAAGGTCAGTATTCTTGACTTGGTATTAATGAGGATCAGAAAAGTTCCTCCTGGAGCAATTGTGAATGCAATGATAATATCTACAAAAGCCGGGTTGGATGTAAAGATCAACGATATAGAAACGCATTACCTTGCCGGAGGAGATGTTAAAATGGTTATCAATGCTTTGATATCAGCGGATAAGGCAAATATTCCTTTGGATTTCAAATTAGCCACGGCAATTGATCTGGCAGGAAGAAATGTATTTGATGCTGTTCAAATATCTGTAAACCCAAGAGTTATCGATGTTCCTGCAGTAACTGCAGTTGCTAAAGATGGAATTCAATTGATTGCCAAAGCAAGGGTTACGGTTCGGGCAAACATAAATCAATTGGTTGGTGGAGCAGGAGAAGACACTATTTTAGCAAGAGTAGGTGAAGGCATTGTAACATCTATTGGATCTGCGGACAGTCATAAGGAAGTACTGGAAAATCCAGATAAAATTTCCAAATTGGTGTTACAAAAGGGCTTGGATTCAGGAACAGCTTTTGAAATTTTATCTATTGATATTGCAGATGTTGATATTGGGAAAAACATTGGGGCAATATTACAAACCGACCAAGCTGAAGCGGATAAGAAAATTGCCCAGGCAAAAGCGGAGGAAAGAAGAGCCATGGCAGTTGCTGTAGAACAAGAGATGAAAGCGAAGGCTCAGGAAGCAAGAGCTAAGGTTATCGATCAGGAAGCCGAGATTCCAAAAGCAATGGCAGGAGCCTTTGCAAGTGGAAATTTAGGCATCATGGATTATTATAAAATGAAAAATATTGAGGCTGATACAGGTATGAGAGATAGTATTGCTAAACCACCTCAAAAACCTAAAAAAGACGATTAATTTTTTCAATTAGCTATTGTCAATTAAGAATTAACCCATTGGAAATAAAATTTTCGTCATCGCGAGAAACAGCCTGTCCCGATTATTCATCGGGAAAGAGATCTCCGACTTTGATTAACCTCAGGAGATTGCTTCACTACGTTCGCAATGACTAGGTTTTAGACCACTTTCATTCAATTAACCAACGGGTTTACTACTTAATATTGCGAATTATTAAACGTTAATTGACAATTGTAAACTGAAATAGGACCTGTAGCTTAATCCCGATTTTGTCCAAATCTATGATTTGGCTTAAAAT
>JAESSM010000042.1 GCA_016764115.1 Bacteroidia bacterium
AGTAGATTGCGACGGTTTGTCCATCCAATTCCATCTTGCCCGTTGGAAACGATACCGCATTGCCATCAGCATAGGACCAGGTAGCTGATAAGGTCCACTTTTCATTAACTTTTTGACTGATAACAGCATTGAAGACGTTTCGTCTGTCTATACTGGAAAAGAACTCTTCTCCGTTGTTAATCGCATCAAATTGTCGTTTTGACCAGGATAGGGTGTAAGAAATCAATCCGGTGGTTTTCCCTTTTACTTTTCTTACAAAGAGTTCGGCTCCATAACTCCATCCCCTTCCGAATACGAGTTCCCGTTCTATGAACGGATTGGCAAATAGGTCTGCACCATTTCTGAATTCAATCTGGTTTTGCATCTCTTTATAGTACACTTCAATAGAAGATTCGTATTCGTTGTCTTTGAAGTTTCTAAAATAACCCAATGCAACTTGATCACTTATTTCCGGTTTTATCCGCATACTCGAGGGTAGTTGCAGGTCCGTAGGCAATGCCACCATCGTGTTAGAAGCCAAATGAATGTTTTGACTATTTCGATCATAGGATGCTTTTATGGAGCTGTTTTCATTCAGTTGATAGCGAACCATTAACCTCGGCTCTAATGTGTAATAGGTTTGATAAAACTCACCTGATTCGAATGTCATCGTATCGGTAGGATGGCGATCATCTGGGTCGTCAAAGACAAATTCTCGAGAAGGGCCAATTAAGCTGTAGGCTGTACCTCTTAAACCGTATTGTACCGCAAGGCGTTTGGTTATTTCCTGTTTGTTGGTGATGTACACACTGTTTTCCCACGCATATTTTTTATCCACCTCAAAGTTGTTGTAAGTGGAGTTTTCACCGCTTTCTACTTTTCCCGGATTGTAGGTGTGGTAGGTAGATTGAAATCCAAATGAGAGTTGATTTTTGTCATTGATAAACCAATCAAAATCCTGCTTCAAACTGTGATCGCGAATACCGGCCACAAAATCAGCTTGGTTATCTCCGGTTCCCAATGTAATTCCATAATCGAAATCGCTGCTTATTAGCGAAGTATTGGAAAATAATTTGTTATTGTAGATATGATTCCATCTCAAAGTTCCGGTGTTGTTTCCCCAGTTCAGCCCGAATTCTTTTCCAAACCTAAATTTATCTCTTCCTGTATAGCCGGAAATAAAGATTCGGTCTTTTTTCCCCAATGTAAAATTGGCTTTGGCATTGACATCATAAAAAAACACTTTATTGTTATTGATTGCCTCATCATTATTAACATGAGCAAAGATCAAATCGAAATAAGAACGCCTTGCACTCACAATAAAAGAGCTTTTGTCTTTTTGAATGGGAGACTCAATGGTAATGTTGGAAGCCAGAAGCCCGATTCCTCCCGATACTGCTGTTCTTTTGTTGTTTCCATCTTTCATCCGAATATCCATTACCGAAGCTATTTTACCTCCGTACTGGGCGGGAATTCCTCCTTTGTATAATGTTACATCCTTTATGGCATTGGTATTAAACGTAGAGAAGAAACCCAGCAGGTGGGTGGGGTTGTATACTGCGGCTTCATCCAATAAGATCATGTTCTGATCGGTATTTCCTCCTCTTACGGAAAAACCATTACTACCCTCCCCTACTGATTGCACCCCCGGGGTAACAAGTTGTATGGTTTTGATCACATCAGCTTCTCCCAGAGTAATAGGAAGTTCCTTAACCGTTTTCATTTCAATTTTCTGGAGACTCATTTTGAGCTCAGAGATATTTTGGTCTTCTCGTTCTGAAGAAATTACAACTTCATCCAGTTGTTGGCCTGTCGGATTCAATTCAATCGTCAGTTGCATGTCTTTTTCCAGGCTAAGCGAAGTAATACTGTCTCGGTAACCCAGGTAGCTTACTACCACATCATGATTTCCGGATGGAAGTGTCAATGAATAGAACCCATAAACATTTGTGGTTGTTCCTATCAGTTTCTCCTTGGAGTAAACGGTTGCTCCAATAAGACTCTCTCCATTTTCGGCATCTTTGATATAGCCGCTGATGCTAAAATTAGATTCTTTGTTTTGAGCTATAACCTCCTCACCTTGCAACAATAATATCGTTAACAGTGACAGTAAAACTTTCATTTTTCTTCTATAATTCATGGTCTATCTATTTCTTAATTGTTTTTAATTAATGCTTATTTGGTGTTCTGATTCTTGTATCGAAAATTTGAAAGACAGCTTATCGAAATTTGGCATTCCGGAAAAGAGTGTAAGTTTCCAATTATTTGAAAACCCCATAGGTTCATTGGGAAATCCGAATTTATGATCTAAAATACCATTGGAATTTTCATCATGAAACAGTGTTGCTGCATAATCTTTAAAGGGAATATTCTCCAATGTGAATACTACTTTTCCATTTTTTATGGTTTCATCTAATTGTATAAAAGCTTCTCCAAATACATCGTCATCTTTTTGAAACAATTTGATTACAGCTTGTCCCTTATCATGTGAGAAATTATCTGTCTTTATGGTTAATGTTCCACGACTGTTATTTTGAGCAAAGGCGGGAATTATGGTCATCAACAAACTCAGCGTTATTATTTCTCTCTTATTGATTATTTTTTGCATCTGTTTATGATTTTTGATCGGATGAGATTGTCATTTTAGTTTTGTTCTGTTCGTGCGATATTGTTTCCTGTTTTATTACGATTTTCTTGGTCAGAATCAATTTGTCCATCAACAATTTTGAGCACTCTGGATGCATTAGCTGCAATTTCCTCTTCGTGTGTAATAATAATAATGGTTTTTCCTTGTGCAGATAGTTTCCTGAAAATGTCCAAGATTTCTTTGCTTGATGTAGTGTCTAAATTACCAGTGGGCTCATCGGCAAGGATAATTTCGGGTTCGTTTACTAAAGCCCTGGCAATTGCTACTCGTTGTTGTTGTCCTCCTGAGAGTTCGTCAGGGTTATGCTTTGCCCTGTTTTCAAGACCTACTGCTTTTAAGGCATTTAGTGCTAAATTGCTAATGTCTGTTCTGTCGCTGTACAGAAG
>JAESSM010000043.1 GCA_016764115.1 Bacteroidia bacterium
GATCTCAGATAAATATTTTATTCTATGATGACTTAGATTCTAATCCCTTGAGTTTTGCAAAAAAACTATACGAAATAATTGGTGTTGATGCACTATTTCAACCAGACATTGTTAATGAAAAAATAAACCAAGGTGCCCAAGCAGTAGTGCCTGGAAGCGAAAGAATATTTAGAATTGCTGCTGACACATTAAGAAAACTAGGGTTATTTTATATACTAGATTCACTAAAAAGAAATCAATCTCTACGGTCTATCATTTTAAAAGATGTAAAAAAAGAAGATACAATCCAGATAATCAGTGATTCTATACGAAAGATGCTACAGGCCAAATTCATTCCTGAAATTGAAATGGTTGAAAAAATTACAGAGCGAGACCTTAGCAATTGGAAACATTAAAGAATGGAAAAGTTGGTATCCATAATTGTACCGTGTAGGAATGAGGAGAATTACATCGGGGCTTTAATAGAAAGTTTTCTTAATCAAGACTATCCTTCTGAAAAAATCGAATTACTTATTATGGATGGAATGAGTGATGACAATACAAGAAATGTTATAAAACAATATTCAAATGATCATCCTTTAATACAGCTAATTGATAACCCCAAAAAATATGCTCCTTTCGCCTTAAATAAAGGAATTCAATCTTCAAAAGGCGAGATAATAATAATTTTCGGTGCTCATGCTGAAGCTGATAAAGACTTTATCAAAGAAAATGTCAAGGCTATGGAACAATCAAACGACATAGGATGTACCGGTGGCATAATAGAAAATATATATACCAATAAGACTGCAGAAATCATAGGTTTGGCTATGTCCTCCCCTTTTGGAGTTGGAAACGCCCATTTCAGAACAGGAAATAAGATTGGATACGTTGATACTGTGGCTTTCGGAGCTTATAAGCAGATTGTATTTGAAAAAGCAGGGTATTTTGATGAAGATTTGATTAGAAACCAAGATGATGAATTTAATTTCAGAATTATTAAAAATGGGTTTAAAATATACTTATCCCAAAATATTCGTTCTAAATATCATGTAAGGGGTTCATTTACCAACCTTTTTCAACAATATTATCAGTATGGATATTGGAAAGTTTATGTCAGCAAAAAACACAAAACAGTCACTACAACTAGACAGTTAATTCCGTTGCTTTTTGTCTTGTTTTTAATCATCGGTGTTATTTTAAGCATGTTGAACCAGCATATTAGTTGGTTATTTCTTTTGATTTTGGGAATTTACACAACTTTAGCTTTAATATTTGCTTCAAAACAAACTTCACGCTATGATAAAATATTCAAAGTCACATTTAGCTTTTTTCTTTTACATCTAAGTTATGGCCTTGGATATTTCGTAGGAATAATCCACTTTTTAATGTTTAATAAAAAGCCATCTAAAAAGAGTCAGGGGCTTACCAGATAACTCTAAAGTAAATAGACTTTTAGCCAGTTTACTGGTTTTTCATATTATATAGATTAATTTTGCGGAAATATTTCGATTAAGATGTATAGTGTCATGACTAAGAATAAGCTCCCCTTTTACAAACCCAGGACTGACGAAAAGATTATTGAAGAAGTTGCAGATACTATAAGATCAGGATGGTTTACTACCGGACCAAAAACCAAAAGATTTGAAAAAGAAATTGCTAAATATGTGGGTATTGACCATGTACTTTGTGTAAATGCCGCAACCTCCGGGTTAGAACTCATGTTGCGATGGTTCGGAATCAAAGAGGGTGATGAAGTTATCGTTCCTGTTTATACTTATTGTGCAACGGCTAATGTTGTCGTTAGATGTGGTGCAAAACCTGTCATGGTTGATATTCGAGATGATTTTAATATTGATGTATCTAAAATCAAAGCGGCAATAACTGAAAAAACCAAAGTCATCATACCGGTTGACATTGCTGGTTTTCCTTGTGATTATGATGAGATAATGGAACTAATAAATAAATCGGAGGTAAAAGGGAAATTCAAATCAGAAACTGAAGAACAAGAAAAGTTAGGGCGAATATTAGTTTTATCTGATGCTGCACATTCGTTTGGAGGATTATTTTCAGAAAATAAAATAGGTAGCCTAACTGACATAACAGTTTTTTCATTTCATGCCGTAAAAAACTTAACGACTGGTGAAGGGGGTGCTATATGTCTCAACTTGCCTAACCAATTTGATAATGCAGAACTGTATCAAATACACAATACGAATATTCTTCATGGGCAATCCAGTGATGCACTAGAAAAAAACAAAATCAACAAATGGAATTACGATGTAAAAAGTGCTGGGTACAAGTTTAATATGACTGATGTTCAAGCTTGCTTTGGACTAGTAGAACTAAAACGTTATGAGCAGGAAAATTTACCAATGAGAAAATCTATATTTCATAATTATGATTCGGCATTTACATCTTTCGAATGGGCACAATTACCTGAATATAATACATCCTCAAAATCTTCTTCGATGCATTATTACGCTTTGAGAATTAAAAACATATCTGAAGACCGAAGAAATCAAATCATTGATCTCATTTTCAATCAAGGCATAAATGTTAACGTACACTTTAAACCACTTCCCATGTTAACATTCTATAAAAATTTAGGTTACAAGATGAATGATTTTCCAGTTGCTTATGATAACTATTGTCGAGAAATTTCGCTACCAGTATACTTTGATCTGACTGAAGAACAACAGCAACAGATCATAGATGCGGTTATTAGCTCGGTTAATGAAGTAATATGATCAAGCGTTTATTTGATATAGCATTTGCCCTATCAATCCTAATAATACTTTCTCCCTTATTAATCATCATTTCCTTATTGATCAAACTTGATTCAAAAGGGGAAATACTGTTTAGTCAAATACGGGTAGGGAAAAATAACAAAGATTTTAAAATCTTCAAGTTTCGAACCATGTTTATCGATTCTGAAAAAGAAGGATATTTATCACATGGAACTCACGATAAGAGAATAACACCTATTGGGAAAATATTAAGAAAATTTAAACTGGACGAACTGCCTCAACTTTTTAATGTTTTAATCGGGGATATGAGTATTGTAGGGCCAAGACCTGAGGTTAGAAAATACGTAGATTTCTATAGTGAAGAGCAAATGAAAGTGCTAACTGTTAAACCCGGGATAACAGAATATGCATCTATTGAATTCACAAATGAAAATGAAATTCTAGAGCAATACGATGATATTGAGAAAGCATATATTGAAACAATTATGCCCCAAAAGCTAAACTTAAACCTTAGATATGTTAGATCTCAATCAATACTTCAAGATGTACGAATAATTATTTTGACCTTGAAAAAACTAATTTAGGATAATAGAAATCTAGTACATTCAATGTTAAATGTTTCCACACATCTCAATAAGAATAATTTACATTTTCTTGGATGTTTAATATTAGTCGTAGCATTACCCTTTTCCAGCTTTCTAATATCCTTTAGCCTAATACTCTTAGTAATAAATTGGTTAAGGCCGGGATCACTTGTTCAGGATTTAAAATCCAATATAACCAACCCGTTTGTTATGTTATGTTGCTCCTACTTCCTAATTCACATTATTGGATTAAGCTATACTGAAAATCTTAGTGCGGGTTTAAATAATATCAAAAATAAGCTTCCATTATTGATTTTACCCATTGTTATTTGTTGCTCTAGCAAGTTGCCTGTCAAGCAGTTAAAGATTCTTCTCTACAGTTTTATTGGATCAAATGTGATTTTGTCACTTATATGTATCGGTTATTATATACCTGATAGTTCAAGGTTATGGTTTGACCAAAATCTGTCGATTTTCATAAGCCCCATTTATTTTGGGCTTACAATATCTTTAGCCTTGGTTTTACTATTTTATTACTCATACAAATTTAGAGATAGCATAAGCCGTATAAATTTGATATTAAGACTGTTCTTGGGAATTTACTTATTGATTTTTCTAGCCCTCATCCAAGCAAGAGGGGCTATTTTAAGTATTGCCGTTTTAACAATTGCCATTTCGGGTTACCTGATACTTTTTAAAAAAAACTATATACTAGGAGTATGGAAATTGTTGATCCTTATCTCCCTTTTTGGTTGTTACTACTTATTCTCCCCAAATGCAAAATCAAATATTCAAAGCATCCCTAATGATATTCAAAGTTATTTATCTAACGATAAATTCACTTATTCATCCACTGCTATGAGATTAATTCTATGGGAGGCATCCTTAGAAGTCTTTAAAAAGAACCAATATTTAGGGGTAGGGACCGGAGATGTGTTTACGGAATTGAAGAAAGAATATCTCAACAGAAATCCAGATTTAATTAGAAACTCAAGGGTTAAAGGAAAGCCTATGAATTGCCACAATCAGGCAATTCAATCCGCAGTAGGATTGGGGGTTATAGGCATTATTGTTTTCCTAAGCATGCTTATTATTCCTGGTATCAAGGCATACCAAACCAATAATTACCTATTTCTTATGACAATACTGATATTATTTATTTCGATGTTAACCGAATCCATACTTGAAAGGCAAATTGGGATTACAACATTTAGCTTTTTTTGTTCATTGTTCTATTCCCATCAAAAACTATAGGTCATTTACCCATTACTCCTTACCAAACAATATATCTAATAGTATCTTCAGCTCCTCAACCTTTTCCTCTTCCCCGACCTTTTTATAAGTATGCATTAAATTATGTACCATTCTAATGATCATCTCTTTTGTACTACATGGATAGAAGTATGCTGATTGTGGCTTTAAGTTCAACTGTTTAATGAAATCATCAATTTCCTTTCTGGTAAATACCAACCCTTTATTAAAAGTATTGATGTAAAACAATACTTCCGGAGAACTCAATGGATCAAGATTAGAAAATACATCCAAATCATCAACATAAGCCAATACAAAGTGCTGTGGCAAATTAACTCCGTAAATAGGGACAGAAGCACCTTGGGCTATATACGAATAAAGGATACTCAATAATAAAGGGTTTCCTCTTCTACTTTCAATTACATTATTGATGTAGGAATTTGAGGCCGAGTGATAATTTTTTTTATTTCCTTTGAACTTCCATACATCATAAAAAAAATGATTAAGCACTTTGATCTTCTCAATTGGCTTGGCAGTATTATCCAATTCAAAAAATACCTGATTTCTTAATGAGTCAAGTTCTTTGTAAATTAATTCAGTATCAATATCAGGGTATTGAAATTTTGCAATAATAATTGATCCCTCCATGATATCCCCATCTGGTTCATTTCTCCATTTTTTTAGAGATACTTGTACATCTTCAAATTGAATTTCATGTACGATCTCTTCAATTCTTTCCTGCAAAACTGAATCTAAAGATACCCCCCATGCATCTTCAAGTGTAGGAATAACATCAAAACCCTTTGACAATAGTTTTTCCTTTACATGAGAATATATCTGTGGGTCAGGGTCATCCAATAAAGCGATCAACGCTTTTATTTCTGACTTTTTCATATTTCTATCTTACGTTTCTCATAAGTATACCCGAATATTTACAAAATGTTCTGTTTAAAAAATAATAATAAACTAAAAATTACCATATAATTAATTTGTATTTTCGCTGAATGGTATTTGTTACAGGCGGTACAGGGCTTCTGGGAGCACATTTACTCTATTATTTATCAAGAGCGGGATACAAAATTCTAGCTCTAAAGAGAAAAACTAGCAGCATTGTTGAAGTTGAAAGAACATTCGATCTTTTGGTCAACATCCATTCCGAGAATGGAACACCTGCGAATCAGCTTTTGAAAAATATAGAATGGATTGATGGGGATATTCTGGATATTTTTTCATTAGAAGACGCTTTTTCAAATAATATAGACCAGGTTTACCATTGTGCTGGTTTTGTATCTTATGATTCCATTCATAAAGAAAAATTACTTGATATAAATGTACAAGGCACGGCCAACATTGTCAATGCTTGTCTTGAACACAATATCAAAAAACTTGGTTTTGTTAGTTCTATTGCAGCTTTAAGCAGAACCAAAAACGGAGAAGCAATCAACGAAAGTAATGATTGGAAAGAATCGCCCTTAAACACAAACTATGCTATCAGTAAATACAACGGTGAATTAGAGGTTTGGCGGGGAGCTGCTGAAGGACTTGATACAGTAATTATTAATCCTTCGGTAATAATAGGTTTTGGGAACTGGACCAACAGCAGCAACATAATAATCCAAAAAGCATGGGAAGAATTTAGGTTTTATACTGAAGGACTTAATGGTTTTGTGGATGCACGTGATGTTGCAAAATGCATGATTCAACTGATGGAAAGTGAAATCGTTAATGAACGTTTTATTATTACTGAAGGAAATTATACTACCAAATACATACTACAAAGTTTTGCTGAACATTTACACAAGCAAAAACCAACTATAAAGGTCAATAAACTGATTGCGGAGTTTGGTTGGAGAATGATTGCAATACGAGATTATTTTAAGGGATCTAATTCTATCTTTACAAAAGAAGCTGCCAGAGCTGCTTTTTACAAATCTAGCTATTCAAATGAAAAAGTCACATCTGCTATCAAGTACCAATTCACTCCCATGCCTCAGACAATACGAGAAGTTAGCCAGGGGTTATTAAATTATCAAGATCAATGGGAAGAGATTAGAGCTTCAGCAAAAGTTAAATCCTCGGGATAAGTAATTTTAATATTTTCAGGTTCCCCTTCCACCAAATTTATCTCAATCCCCAAAGCTTCTACCAACGAGGCATCATCTGTAATACTCTCATTGTAATGTTGTTCATATGCTGATTTTAATTGTTTGGTATCAAAACATTGAGGAGTTTGTATTTTGACATACTTCGAACGTTCAACTGCTTTGTTTTCATTTCCTTCCAAAAGTCTAATCGAATCATTAAGAGGAACAAATGGCACAGCATTACCTTTATTTTCCGCTGTGGAATATAATTTGCTAATTAGTTTCGTTGAGATCAAGGGCCTCACTGCATCATGAATACCAACTATCCCCTCTCCATCAATTATGCTTAACCCATTTTTCACACTTTCGTAACGAACACTCCCACCCTCTACTAATTGATGGTCAAATGTGAACTTAAACTCTGCACATAGTTCCTTCCATTTAGAACTATCCTCTTTTCCCAATACAATTACAAATTCAATTTCTGAATCATATTGCAAAAATGCCTTTATGGAATGGAAAATAACTGGAAAATTATTTAACAGCATGAATTGCTTGGGGAGCTCATTATTCATTCGAGAACCCCTGCCACCAGCAATTATTAAAGCGAATTTTCTAATGGAGTATTATTATTTGAAAGTTTTCAGAATCGAATATCACCTAGATGATGAGCATTGCATCGCCATAGCTATAAAATTTATATTTCTGCTTTATAGCTACTTTATAAGCATTCATCACATTATCATACCCACCAAATGCAGCTACCATCATCAATAAAGTAGATTCAGGCATGTGAAAGTTTGAAACCATACAGTTTGCAATGCTAAAGTCATATGGAGGGAAAATAAACTTTTGGGTCCAATCTTCTGCAGGTTTCAACCTTGCCGAAGCAGAAACCGCAGATTCAATGGCCCTCATTGTTGTGGTGCCAACAGCACATACTTTTTGACCCTTTTTTTCCAACACATTATTCACCTTAACAGATTCTTCATCTGTAACCAAATAATGCTCAGAATCCATTTTATGCTTGGTTAAATCTTCTACTTCAACAGGCCTAAAAGTTCCCAAACCAATATGAAGCGTAACTTCGGAAAAGTCAACTCCTTTAATTTCAAGCCGTTCCATTAATTCCTTACTGAAATGCAATCCTGCGGTAGGTGCTGCCACAGCTCCTTCATTCTTGGCATATATTGTCTGGTATCTTTCTTTATCTTCAGGCTCAGTTTCCCTTTTGATATATTTTGGTAGCGGTGTTTTTCCTAAAATTTCAATCATCTCTCTAAACTCAGCTTCATCACCGTCAAATAAAAACCTTATGGTTCTTCCCCTTGAAGTTGTATTATCAATAACTTCAGCAACTAATTCATCATTTTCCCCAAAATAAAGTTTATTGCCAATTCTGATTTTTCTAGCTGGGTCAACTAGTACATCCCAAAGCATTAACTCGACATTTAGTTGTCTTAGTAAAAATACTTCTATTTTTGCCCCGGTTTTCTCTTTTCTACCAAGTAACCTTGCAGGAAAAACTTTTGTATTGTTTAGTATCATTATATCCCCATCGTCAAAGTAATCAAGAATATCTTTAAACTTTTTATGTTCAATATCTCCAGTTTCTTTATGCAGCACTAATAACCGAGATTCATCTCTGTTCTTTGCAGGATGTGTAGCAATTAATTTATCTGGCAGGGAAAATTTGAATTGAGATAACTTCATGGATTACAACGATTTATATTTCTGGAAAAATTGAGTGCAAATTTACTATTGATATCGAATTTATCACAATCTTTTTTGATTTTATTTTCTATTATTTTTCAATGAATAAAATGTAGACCTAAAATACAGATTAACAGATCCATTTACTTAGTAAAAAGAGCTACACCCCATTTACGTTTCGACTCTTATATCATACTTCAATTTCTTATATTTGCAGGTTAACTGCTAAAAAGGTCAAAATAAATATTTAAGCTCCTATTTTTACATTTGAGTGTCCGCTCTATCCAAATATTTATTCAAAAGTTTAACCTTATTGTTAGGGATTTTTTTATTGTTA
>JAESSM010000138.1 GCA_016764115.1 Bacteroidia bacterium
TGCAGTTTATCCTTGCACAGCGGTGGGAATACCTCCTCAAGAAGATGGATGGATCGGTAAGGCTACAGAAAGAATATTTTTAGCTCCTATTAAAATGACTGTTATTCCGGAAGTTGAAGACATGGAACTGCCAGCAGAAGGAATTTTTCATAATCTAACAATAACCAAGATCAATAAACATTATCCAGGGCAAGCTCCAAAAGTTACTAATGCAATGTGGGGTGCGGGACAAATGATGTTTAACAAGATCATGATCATTGTTGATGGGGAGATAAATATTCACGACTATTTAGACGTAGCAAAACTCATTTCAAAAAATGTGGACCCGGAACGTGATATACTTTTCAGTCAGGGGCCAATGGACGTACTGGATCATTCCTGTTCCAAAATGGGTTTTGGCGGAAAGATGTCCATAGATGCCACTACCAAATTATCTGAAGAAATAAGAAGTGATAATATTGAGGATATTGATGTGACTGGTGTCAATATTGATGAGCAGGCTATTAAAGCTCAATTTCCTGGAGTACTTGAAATAAATGATAAATTATTAAAAGAGAATATTTCATGCTTGATCATTTCTGTAGAGAAAAACAGGAAGAACCACATTAGGGAGCTCAATGCCAGTTTGTTTGGATTAGAGGAATTTAAGAGTATCAAAATAATTATCTTTATGGAGCATACCCTTGATGTGTTTGATGTTGCTGATGTGATTTGGAGATTTACGAATAATATTGATCCTCGCAGGGATAGTTTCGTGGTTCCTGCTAAGGATGATCATTCTATTTCTCACATTGGAATTGATGGAACTCGTAAAACAAAAGAGTTTGATGATTTTGACCGAGATTGGCCCAATATTCTTGTTTCCAGTGATGAAACTATTGAAGCTGTAGACAACAAATGGGATAAACTTGGATTGGGAGAGTTTGTTAAATCCCCTTCGTTAAAGTATAAAAGCCAGTTGTACAAGGGTGGGGCTATAGTGGAGGAGTAGATAACTTAATCAGTCTTTATTTTATAAATAACTCCTAATTGTCCCCAAGGCGCAAACCAATTCTCTTCAATTATGTAAGCGTAGATTGCTCCTATTTTGTAAGCATATCTACTTTTACCAATATCATGTCTATATCCTAGATTGATAGAAATTACAGTAATCATTTCTCTACTTATATTTCCTTGGTTGTCAGTATCGCCTACAAATTGAAAAATTGAATACGAAGGACCTATTTCAAATTTATGTTTCTTTTTTCCAAGAAGTAGGCCAACGCTAATGGGGAAACCATAACTAACTGCCCATTTGGATCCGATATCTCCGTTATCCATTAACCATTCGACACCCTCTGGAATCATCATGAAACCAATTGAGCCAAAAAAGTTCAATCCATTATTAAGTCTAAAAATTAATTCATGGTTAATAGAATAAAAGAAGCCCTTCCCACCTATTTCGAAATTAATGTTATAGTCAGTTAAGTATGGTATTAAGCTGTCTTTTTCCAGCATCGAATTTTCTTGGGCATCCGAAGATAAGGGCGATAAAATTAAAGCAATCATTATAACTCTATGGAGCATATTTAATCCGTAAATAATTTAAGAATCATATATTATAAATAGCTGTGATATTTTTTATAGAAGTATGCCTCATAGCCGAAATATCCAAATAATAATACATACTCTACACTTACCAATACAAAATTCTCAGAATATGGTTGTGATGAATAAGTATAATATGATAGGAGAATTAGGAATGACCATAAAATGGGGTATTTAAGGTTTGTGAAAATCCCAAGAGCTACTAATGTACAAATGTACCAAGGATGTACAGTTGTTGATAGGAGGAAGTAAATTGTTAATGAGGTAAGAATAAGAAATGGAAGACCACTTAGGTCTTTTGATTTGTCTTTTATTGCCAAATAAATAATTAACAAGAAAGTAATGATGGCCAATCCCATTCCGGTTTGTTGGATAATGTTGTAGCCAACTGTTTTGAAACCAATCCATCTGATGATGTAATAAATACTTGCGTTGAATTCAAATTTCTGAAAGTAGAGATCAATACTTGACAAGAAGTTTTGGATTAAAGCTATATCGTAAAAAGGAATGAAGAATCCAGCGAAAACCAATCCGGTTAGCAAGCAGTAAATTATCCATTTTTTAAATTCTAGTCTTTTGAATAAAAAAGGTAAGAAAATAAGTGGAAGCAGTTTTGTTGAAACTGCTAATCCAAGTGTAATAGCTGAAATGATCCAGTTGGTCTTTGCTAAAAACCAAATAGATACAAGTATAAACCCTATCATGATAATTTCAAAATGAAGATTACCAATCAGTTCAACGATGATCAAAGGATTTATCCAATAAAGTAATATGTTTTTAGCTGGAAGATTAAATCGTTTTAAAAGGGATTTTATTAGAACTAAGTTGAGTAGATCAAACAGTATAAATATAAATCGTAATGAAATGGAAAATCCAAGGATTGTGTTATTTGAAAGCTTGAAGCAAATCCAGTAGAGATATTGACAAATTGGAGGGTAGATGGAGTAGTATTCTTTAGAGTTTAAATGGTTGTATATAGTTGTTAGTTGGTAGTTTTCAGTTTTTAGTTGTGAGATGATTTCGGTCGGAGTGCTTAAATAGGGATTGGTTCCTGAATCATAGATCATTCCATCCCAAAAAAAGCGGTATACATCATCGGAAAGTTCAGGTATGCAAAACAAAAGTGAAAGTCGGAAAACCATACCTACGCCAATTCCAACATTGATCTCTCTATCTGATTGGAGTCTTTTAATTAAAAAATAGTATATGAGAAATAGTCCTGAAAATAGAGTGATAACTTGGGTAAAATTGATTCTAAGTGTAGTATAGCAAATCAACAAATATCCAATTAGAGAAAAGAAGAATAAAAAGTAGTTGGAAGCTGTCTTATTTCTTGTCATTCTGAACAGAGCGAAGAATCTTGTTATATAAGTACTATTTAAAAACTGGATCCTTCTTCCGATTCTCGGAATCAGGATGACATATTTATTTCTTGAACGGGTATACAACCTGACTCCAAAAACTCTTTGGGAATTCATCTAAATTTTCAAATCCCAATTCAACTTTCCCATCGTTATCAGGAATATGATTTGTCTTAAAAAGGTAATCCCATAGGCTTAGACTAAGTCCAAAATTTATTCCATATTTCTGAGGCCAATATTTGGTGTGAGAGTGGTGCCAGTAATGCATTTGGGGGTTATTGAAAATGTATTTCAATGGCCCCAAGGGAAGGATAATGTTGGAATGATTAAAATGGCCAATTACTAAAGCAGTAATATGGACTGTGAAGAAATCTTCTAGTCCAAAACCGATCATGGCAAGAGGAATATATTCGAGTGTCCTGTAGACAACTGTTTCCATCCAATGAAATCTCAGGTGTGCAGCGAAGCCAAGTTGCTCCACTGAGTGGTGTATTTTGTGGAAATTCCAAAGTATCGGAATTTTATGAAGCAAGCGATGAATGTTCCATTGAATAAAGTCCCGAAGAATAAATAAGGTTAATAATTGACTCCATTTTGGAAGTTGTGCGACATTGACCGCAACCAAGTTTTCTATGCTGAAAACCTGAAGAAAATCACTAAATAATTGGACAAATACCGAGGAGATGGCATGATATCCAATTAAAGAGAATAGGAAAAAGTTGAAGAACATGTAAAAGCAATCCAACCAAAAATCTTTCCTGATTCTGGGTTGTAACTTGCGCCATGGAAGAAAAACCTCCCACAGAAAGAAGAACAATGAAATTCCAATTAGCCAATAAAAGTAGTTGGTGGGTGAAGGATTGAGAATTTCAGTAATTACATAATTCCAATAATTATGAAACGAGTTAATAAAGATGTCATAATACATGCTACTAATAAAGTAATTGGTAGTCAGACTGAGTTTATCGAAGTCTGCTAAGCAAATATTTCGACAAGCTCAATATGACCTCATGTTTTTAAGGATTGCTTGATCGAATAATAGGAAACAAGAAAATAACCA
>JAESSM010000121.1 GCA_016764115.1 Bacteroidia bacterium
AAAATTGCAGAAGATGGAGAGATCTTATGTAAAGGACCTAATGTAATGAAAGGATATTACAAGAGAGATGACCTTACCAAAGAAGTTATTGATGAAGATGGATGGTTCCATACCGGTGATATTGGAGTTTTGGAGGACGGAAAATATTTGAAGATCACTGATAGAAAGAAAGAAATTTTTAAAACTTCAGGAGGGAAATATATTGCTCCACTTCCATTAGAAAGTAAATTCAAAGAATCCTTATTTATTGAACAAATTATGGTTGTAGGTGAAGGACAAAAGTTTGCAGCTGCTTTGATATATCCATCTTTTGATAATTTAAAAAATTGGTGTGAAAAGAATGGAGTGTCATATTCATCCAATGAAGAAGTTATTAAAGATGAAAAGGTATTAAGTCAATTTGACAGTGAATTAGAAATATACAACGCGGAATTTGGGAATTGGGAGACTATCAAAAAATTTGAATTGGTTTCAGACGAATGGACTCCTGAATCAGGTTTGCTAACGCCAACTTTAAAATTGAAGCGCAAGGTCATCATGGAAAAATACAAGGATCTTGTCGACAACATCTATTCCAATTAATTTAGATCTGATCAATGAACAGAATTATAAAGAAAGTAGCGGTTTTAGGTTCGGGAATAATGGGCTCCCGAATAGCATGCCATTTTGCAAATATCGGATTAGATGTTGTCCTTTTAGATATCCCACCTGGTGAATTAACAGAGGAAGAAAAAGCAAAGAATTTGAGCATTGATAACCCTGCTGTTAGAAACAGAATTGTTGCTCGATCATTGCTTACAGCAACTAAATCCAAACCAGCACCTCTTTACAAAAAAGAATTTGCAAGTCGAATTACAACTGGAAACTTTGAAGATGATCTGGACAAAATAAATGATTGCGATTGGGTAATTGAAGCTGTAATCGAAGACCTCAATATTAAAAATCAGTTATTTGAAAAAGTAGAAAAACATCGAAAAGATGGTTCATTAATAACTACAAACACTTCGGGAATTCCTATCAATATGATGATTGAAGGGCGAAGTGAAGATTTTCAAAAACATTTTTGCGGAACTCATTTCTTTAATCCTCCGAGATATTTAAGATTGTTGGAGATCATTCCATCTTCGAAAACAGACAAGGAAATAATAGATTTCCTAATGAAATATGGAGACCTGTATTTAGGTAAAACTACAGTTTTATGTAAAGATACTCCGGCATTTATTGGCAATCGTATTGGAATTTATTCTATAATGTCTCTTTTCCATTTAGTCGAAAAAATGGAGTTGACAGTGGATGAAGTTGATACTTTAACTGGGCCATTAATTGGAAGACCCAAATCCGCCACATTTAGAACGTGTGACGTTGTGGGAAATGATACTTTAGTTAAAGTGGCCGACTTTATTTATGAAAACTGTAAAGATGATGAGGCCAGAGAACTATTTAGATCTCCGGAATTTGTATCAAAAATAATTGAGAATAGTTGGTTTGGCGATAAAACCAAACAAGGATTCTATAAGAAAACCAAGAATGAGGAAGGGAAAACAGAAATTCTATCTCTTGATTTTAAATCATTTGAATATCAACCCAAGAAAAGACCAAAATTTGCGTCACTAGAAACAATTAAACCATTAGAAAATCTAAATGAACGGTTAATTGGTCTAGCAAAAGCTAAGGATAAAGCGGGTGAATTTTTCAGGGCATCCTTTTATGGATTATTTCAATATGCTTCCAATAGAATTCCAGTAATTTCCAATGAATTATTCAAGATAGATCAGGCCATGAAAGCCGGTTTTGGCTGGGAATTGGGACTTTTTGAAACATGGGATGCATTAGGAGTTTCGAAAACCATTGAAATGATGGAAAAAGATGGTTTCAAACCTGCAGGCTGGGTAAATGAAATGATTTCAAGTGGTTGTGACTCTTTTTACAACATTGAAAATGGCATCAAACAATATTATGATATTGAATCTAAATCTTATAAAAATATTCCTGGTATAGAGAATTTTGTAATTCTTGAAAATCTCTCAGAATCCAAAGTTTGGGATAATTCAGGAACCACTTTAAAAGACATTGGTGATGGAATTTTAAATCTTGAATTCCACACAAAAATGAACACGATTGGCAGTGAGATCATTGAAGGGATAAATAAAGCCATTGCAATCGCAGAAAAAGACTACAAAGGATTGGTAATTGGAAATGAGGGAGCTCATTTTTCAGTAGGAGCGAATTTAGGCCTGGTGTTCATGTATGCCATAGAACAGGAATTTGATGAAATTGAGTTTATGGCAAAAACCTTGCAAGGCACATTGATGAAAATGAAGTATTGTAATGTTCCTGTGGTTGCAGCACCTCATGGAATGACTTTAGGCGGAGGATGTGAATTATGTTTACATGCTGATAAACTTCAAGCTGCTGCTGAAACATATATTGGATTGGTTGAATTCGGTGTTGGATTGATTCCTGCGGGCGGAGGAACTAAAGAATTTGCTCTAAGAGCATCTGATGATTTTGGAGTAGGGGATATCGAGCTTTCAGTACTAAAAGAAAGATTTTTATCCATAGGGATGGCAAAAGTGTCAACCTCCGGATACGAAGCCTATGATTTGGGAATATTCAAACCTGGCAAAGATCAAATAACGATAAACAAAGACAGACTTATTGCGGATGCTAAAACTGCAGTCATTGAACTTGCTGACAAAGGCTATAAACCCCCCGCATACAGAAGGAATATTAAGGTACTGGGTCAAACAGGATTAGGAATGTTTGAATCTGGAGTTTATAACATGAGGGCTGGTAATTTCATTTCTGACCATGATCTAAAAATATCTAAAAAATTAGCTTATGTAATTTGCGGTGGTGATCTCTCAGCATCAACCCAGGTATCAGAACAATATTTATTAGACTTAGAGAGAGAAGCATTTTTATCTCTTTGCGGAGAAAAGAAAACTTTAGAGAGAATTCAGCATACATTGAAAACCGGAAAACCACTACGTAATTAGTTGTGAGTATTGCGTTATGAGTAAATGCGTTTAAAAATAATTTAAATGATAAAATTTAAAGAATTAAAGATTTGGAACGAGTCTATGCAGCTAGTGACCGATATTTATGCACTAACTTCCAAATTTCCGAATCATGAAAAATTCTGTTTAAGTCAACAAATTAATAGAGCAACTATTTCAATCCCTTCAAATGTAGCTGAGGGATGTGGTCGAGAATCAAAGAAAGAACTTCTTCACTTTTTGAATATTGCTAATGCCTCATCTTTTGAATTGCAAACTCAAGTAATAATTGCACATCAGTTAGATTATATAAATAAAATAAATTTAGATGGGTTAGAAGATAAGATTGATCACATTCAAAAAATGATTTATAGACTAAAACAAAAAATCATTTCATCAGATTATACGCAATCCGCATAACTCAAAACGAATAACGCATGAACGCATACATAGTAGCAGGATATAGAACAGCAGTTGGTAAAGCACCGAGGGGGAAATTCAGATTTACCAGATCAGATGATCTTGGCATAGAAGTTATTAAACACATGATGAGTGCTCTTCCTCAGGTTGAAAGTGAAACGATTGATGATGTAATTGTTGGAAATGCATTTCCAGAAGCTGAACAGGGATTGAACATGGGCAGGATGATATCATTAGCAGGATTAGATACTGATAAAGTTCCTGGTATGACAGTTAACAGGTTTTGTTCTTCAGGATTAGAAACTATTTCTATTGCTGCAACTAAAATTCATGCAGGATTAGCCGATTGCATTATCGCTGGGGGCGCTGAATCAATGTCATTGATACCAATGGGTGGATGGAGGTATGCTCCAAATTATAAGATTGCTAAAGAATATACTGACTATTATTGGGGTATGGGTGTTACTGCAGAAGCTGTTGCTGAGGACTTTAAAATTTCAAGAGAGGATCAAGACGAATTTGGCTATAACTCTCATATAAAAGCTCTTGCTGCCATAAAAGATGGAAAATTTAAAGATGAAATTGTCCCCTACACTGTAAATGAAACTTATTTAGATGAAAATGAGAAGAAACAAACAAGGGAATATACAGTTGATACAGATGAAGGCCCAAGACCTGATACAACTCTTGAAAGACTAGCTAAATTGAAACCAGTTTTTAAAGTTAATGGAACTGTAACGGCAGGAAGTTCTTCTCAAATGTCTGATGGGGCAGCATTTGTAATGGTAATGTCCGAAAAGAAAATGAAAGAGTTGAAGTTAGAACCTATTGCTCGAATGGTTTCTTATGCAGTAGCAGGTGTGCCTCCCAGAATTATGGGAATTGGTCCTGTGGAAGCAGTGCCAAAAGCATTGAAAATTGCAGGGCTGAAAATTGATGATATCGACTTAGT
>JAESSM010000191.1 GCA_016764115.1 Bacteroidia bacterium
ATAAATACCATCATGGCAAAACAAATTATAGAATGTGTTCCGAATTTCTCTGAAGGAAGAGATATGAATATCATTGATCAGATAACCAATGAAATTGAAGGCGTAGATGGAGTAAAGCTTTTGGATGTTGATCCTGGGAAAGCAACGAATAGAACCGTTGTGACTATTGCAGGAGAGCCTGAACCTGTTATAGAGGCAGCTTTTAGGGCAATTAAAAAAGCCAGTGAGTTGATCGATATGAGTAAGCATAAAGGAGAGCATCCCAGGTTTGGTGCAACTGATGTATGCCCACTAGTCCCTGTCGCGAATATTACTATGGATGAAACAATACCTTATGCCCACAAACTAGGTGAACGAGTGGGAAAGGAACTTGGGCTAAGCGGATACTTTTATGAAAATGCAGCCAAAAGTGATGATAGAAGAAATTTGGCAAAGGTAAGGTCAGGTGAATACGAAGGGTTATCAAAAAAATTAAGTGATCCTAAATGGAAACCGGATTTTGGTCCGGTAGATTTTAATCCAAAATTTGGATGTGTTGCAATTAGTGCGCGTGATTTTTTGATTGCTTATAATGTAAATCTAAATACCAAATCCACAAGAAGGGCTAATGCTATTGCTTTTGATATACGAGAGCAGGGAAGAGTAAAGAGAATTGGTGATCCGGTAACAGGAGAGATCGAAAAGGATAACGATGGAAATCCTATTAGGATTCCGGGAACGTTGAAGAGTGAGAAGGGAATTGGATGGTACATCAAAGAATATGATGTCGCACAAATTTCTATGAATCTTACTAATATTTCAATTACTCCAGTTCATGTAGCATTTGATGAAGTGTGTAACAAAGCAACTGAAAGAGGAATTCGAGTTACAGGTTCAGAATTAGTTGGGTTGATACCATTAAATTCGATGTTGGATGCCGGAAGATATTTTCTGAAGAAGCAAGAAAGATCTACCGGTGTTTCTGAGGAAGAATTGATTCATATTGCTGTTAAGTCAATGGGATTAGATGAGCTTTATCCGTGGGATTCAAAGAAAAAGATCATCGAATATGTAATCGATGAAAATACAGGGGAGAAGTTGATTGATATGAACTTGAGAGAATTTTCTAATGAAACGGCTTCGGAATCTCCAGCTCCGGGCGGAGGATCAATTGCTGCTTATGCCGGTGTATTAGGCATTTCATTAGCGACTATGGTAGCTAATTTATCATCGCACAAAAGAGGATGGGATGAGAAATGGGAAGAATTTTCAGATTGGGCAGATAAAGGACAGAAAATTAAAGATGAACTTCTGGCTTTAGTTGATGAAGATACCAATGCGTTTAATAAAATTATGGATGCATTTGGGTTACCAAAATCATCAGATGCAGAGAAGAAGACTAGAAGCGAGGCTATTCAGGCAGCTACAAAATATGCAATTGAAATTCCTTTTAGAGTAATGCAACGTTCTTATGATGCTTTTGAGGTAATAAAGCTATGGCTGAAATTGGCAATCCAAATTCCGTTTCTGATGCTGGAGTAGGTGCATTATGTGCTAGAAGTGCAGTTTTAGGTGCTCATTTGAATGTAAAGATCAATGCTCCGGGGCTAAAAGATCAGAAATTTGTGGATGAAGTACTTGGAAAAGCAGAAGAAATAGCCCAAAAGGCCCAAAAGGCTGAACAAGAAGTACTAGATATAGTAGATGAAAAGATTCATCAAACTGCCTGATTCTTACATTAACTGTTGTGACAAGCTAAATAGTGCAATTGTGTATTTTATTTGACATTTCAATACAATCTATATTTCGTAAAATACTGATAATTAACGCATTATATTATTTTAAATTTATTGAGAAATGTCTTTTTTTGACAAATAATCATTTATGTACCAGTAATATTTGGGTATGATTAAGTTTTAATTCTTAAAATTTGCACTTTTCATACATTAGTAGTAAACTTGCATATCACTGTTTACCGAATAAAAGTTATTACTTATGAAAAGATTGTATTTGAAAAGATTGGCAAAGTTTAGAAACATTCCTATCCATACACGTTTGTTCATGATATCAGCAATATGTTTCTTGGTTTCAATAAACTTTTTAATTTTTAGTTATAATCCAGCTTATGCTATTAAGCTTCACAAAATTTGTAAACAGAACCAATGCACAAGTATTCTGAATCCTAGTACTTCTACAGATTACTCTAATATCTACCACCGCAAGGTTCAGTAGTTTCTTTCATTTTTATTACTTTTTATTTTCTAACAAATTTTAGTGTGAATTATCGATTTGTTTCGATAAAGCCATATTTAACTTCACAATTAATATGAGTGTAAATATCTAATTTACAGCCCATTAATAATTTGATGGGCAATTGCTCTATTTTTTTTTCTTTGATTTTTTGAAAATTCTGTCCGATAACATATTAAATATGTTTTTGAAAACTTGACATCCATGTCTGATATTTGTATCGTGGTTGAAGCAATGATGGCAAGATAAGACAGGAAATTGAGGAGAGCGACAATAAATTAATTTAGTACCCATCCATCCTTTTTTACTTTTTTCGGTAGGGGCACGTAAAAACGTGCCTTTACTTTTTTATAGGCATTCCTCAGATAAACTATAAGCTCCAAATGCAAAATTGCAAATAAATTCGAAGCACTAAATCCTAAACTCGAAACAAATACAAATGACCAAGAGCGTAAGATTACAGCTAATTGAATATTGTTTTAAACATTTGAAATTGAAATTTTGAATTTGTTTGGTATTTAGATGTTAGAATTTAGGATTTGATTGAATTTTGATGCTTGTTATTTGGAATTTCCAGAAATAAAACACGAATATCATTGAGATGATACTAAAAGGATAACAGGGGTTAGGCAGCAGCGAGTTTATCCATTTCGTCAATTTTCGTTAACAACCATTTCAGATCTGCTACTTTCTTGGTTTTTTCAATCTCTTCCCTTAATTGCATGATCTTTTCATGACTTTTAGACTTGAGCTTGATATTCAATGCTTTCTTTACGAATTTAACGAGGTTTAGATAAACCGATCTTTGATAATCAGATATGAGCTTGTTTCGCCTTAAAAAGATCCTGAAGGCATCAATTAATGATAATAGAGATTCTACTTCTTCCAGTTCAAAATAAGTCTTAAGCAAAAGGGATTTTGAATCCAGGTGATAATAGATATTATCAGTATAGTCTACATTTTGCAATAACTTTAATGCTTTGCTATATTCTTTTTTATGAAAATGAAGTGATGCTAAATTATAAGTGAAAGCATTATCCCTATACTCCGGAGAGATCTTGTTTTTGTATTCATAAATAAAACTTTCGGTCCAATCAACCTCATGTAATCTCAAGCTTACATAAACAATGTTTTTGAAATGCCATGGAGACAGGAAATTGTCTAAGAAAATGATCTCTTTTTCAATTAATGTTTTGTACATCAAAAACAATTCGTTTAAATAACTGGTATTGCCTCCATTTATTTTTTTGATACAATAATTTTGAGCAAAGGCATACATATCCCGTGCTTCATCCATAGAGAATTTATCGGCATTGTCATTCAATAGATCTTTTAATAGTGAAAAATGACTTTCATCATCACTTTCAACCAAAGTCATTAAGATCTGGTAATAAATGGAGATGGCGGGAAAATCATTATACTCATTGTTTTTAAGATGCACCAATATCTCATCAAGGAAAAGTATTTGATAATCATCTGCAAAAACATTTTTACGATTCATCAGTTCACAGCATGATCGTAATTTAGTTGCAAGATAAAATAGGTCAAGATTCTCAACGGAGTTTTGAAGGCTCTCATCATTATTCCGTTGGAAATTTCTTACCTGGAAAATATATGATTCTGATTCTAAAGCATATTGATCATAAAAATAAGCAGCATCACGATAGGTATTTTTTGAACGCATAGACTGCGCAATATCTAATGAACTTTGGAAGTACTTATTTAGATTTCTTTCACTTAGCTCTCTCAGCAGATTTTGTTTTTGACGAATTGGCTTTTTCTCATATTGAGTAAGACTCAGATAATCTTCCAATAGTTTTACCAGATCAGTCATTACGTATCTTAGCTTTTGTTCACTGAATGTCTCGTTAGGAAAAACATACGAAAACGCATCTCTTCGATCTGTTTTAGAAGGTCGAAACTTAGGGTAATCTGCTCTACAAAATTCATAAAGTTTAGCCACCAACTCATTTTTATTGAAATATGATGAGTTTAGATATTCATCAAACCTCCTTATTTCCTTAGTGGAAAAGGTACTAATTACATTGATGAGCTTGCTGTTTTGCATGAAACAATGGGGTTATTTCAAAAAAGAAACGAAAACGCCAATAAATTAAATAAATATTTTCCGATAAAACAAGTAAAATGTTCATTTTAATTTGAGATTTGTAAAATCATAAAATACTGAAATTAAAGTAGTTAATAAATATTAAGTATATATACCTATATACATAGTAATGGTATTTTGGCCGATAAATTAGTTTATTTGTTTTTGATAGTTGCTTATTTAATGAAGATATTTACATTTAAGCATTGTATAGTTTTATAAAAACCGGTGATTTATGATTAATTTAAACAGGGTGCGAGGGTATAAAAAATCAACATTAGGTTTGGTTTTGCTTTCTTTTTGCTTGGTTTTAACTAATCCATCAAAAGGTCAATGGTCTCAGGTTACCTTAGATTCATCTCTTCAATATTTTGGACTAAATGCTCTTCATTTTTTAAATGAGGATACCGGTCACGTAGTTGGCTTAAATGAATTTTTCTATACCGGTCTATATATGAAAACTACTGATGGAGGTGCAACCTGGAGCGTTAATGCACCAAAATATCAGGGAGAATTTAATGATGTTCAGTTTACAAGTGTTGACACTGGTTATATTGTTGGAGACAATAGTTTATTACTGAAGTCTGTAGATGGTGGAGTAAACTGGATAGAGGACACTACCGCAACATCAGGTATTGCAGATATCAATTTTAATGACATCGAGTTTATTAATAGCCAGGTGGGTTATATGGTAGGAGACATGGGCTTGGTGTTGAAAACCACTAATGGAGGTGCAAATTGGAATTTATTGCGGATGGACACCTCAAATAAAGGACATCACTTACAAAAAGTTGAATTTTTAAATGAACAGGTTGGTTATGTAGCTGGATCTATTGATCCAGAGGTAATCTTGTTGAAAACGATAAATGGAGGAGCCACGTGGGATACAGTTTTTCAACAAAACGAGTATGGAGTATTGGACTTCCAGATTTTAAATGATAGCGTAAGTTATTTTTGTACTTATTCTTCTTTATACCAGACTCAAGATAATTGGGCAACATTTTCATTAGTGGCAATTGATCCGGGTGCAGTTCAAGTTAATCCTCAGGCATTTTATTTTCTTGATGAATTGAACGGGTACATTTTTGCTACTCGGGATTCCCCGAAGTCGTATGTTTATAAAACGCGTGATGGGGGTAATAATTGGTACCGGCAGGATGTTGATACACTTGATATGTTTGTTGATTTTCAGATGATAAACAACTCAGTGGGATATGCAGTAGGATACAGTGGAAAACTAGTTAAGACAACTAATGGTGGTGGTGGTAGTTGTCCTGTTGCTGATTTTAGCGTTTCTAGTGATCATAGCTGTATTGAACCTTATGAGTTCTCATTTCAAAATTTATCTTATGATTCCGTATATGGTAATTCTACAATAGGTGACACAACACTTGAATATTATTGGAATTTTGGCAATGGCTTTAGTTCTGAAGTAGTAAGTTCTATTTACGGTTATAGCTCAGTTACTGGTGTATATATTGACACCTTTGAAGTTACATTAACAGTTACTAACGCCATTGGCTGTCAGGCATCTCACATGGATACAGTTATTATTTCCAACGATTGTGTTTGGCCCGGAAATACTGATGATGATCCAATTCCTAATTACAAAGATTTACTTCCAATTGGTTTGGGCTATGGAATTTCTGGGGTAGTAAGAGTAGATCAAGCGACAAATTGGGATGGTAAGTTAGCCTTGAATTGGTCTGATACACTTGCCAACGGTAAAAACTTAAAACATGCG
>JAESSM010000192.1 GCA_016764115.1 Bacteroidia bacterium
ATATAACCGTTGGTATTGGCTATAAAAATACTGGTTCCACAAAAAGTAAAATAACTTTCATTGACGGTGAAAAAGGAATTCTGCGTTATAGAGGATATCCAATAGAGCAGCTTGCCGGAAAATCCACTTTTCTAGAGGTAGCTTATTTGTTGATATATGGCGAATTACCTACCCAAGAGCAAAATGATATATTTACCAATCAGGTGACTATGCATACCCTCATTCATGAGGATATGAAGCATTTCTTTGAAGCGTTCCCACCAAAAGCACACCCAATGGGAGTATTGGCTTCTATGATCTGTTCTTTGTCTACTTTTTACCCTGCATCACTTAACCCTTATAGAAGTGAAGAAGCTGTAAACTTGACCATTGCACGACTCCTTGCAAAAATGTCTACTATAGCCGCTTGGTCATATAAGAAATATACAGGGCATCCTATAATTTACCCCCTTAATCGCTTGGATTATTGTTCTAACTTTCTAAACATGATGTTTGATAATCCTGCTGATCCCTATGAAGTGGATCCTGTTGTAGCTGATGCACTTAATAAGCTATTAATACTGCATGCTGACCATGAGCAGAATTGTTCAACTTCTACTGTAAGAATCGTTGGCTCTTCTCAGGCTAGCTTGTATGCAGCTATTAGTGCCGGAATTACAGCACTTTGGGGACCATTGCATGGTGGAGCAAATCAGGCTGTAATAGAAATGCTTAAGGACATTATTGATGATGGCGGTGACCTTAATAAGTGGGTAGACAAAGCTAAAGATAAAGATGATCCATTTAGGATGATGGGTTTTGGCCATAGAGTTTATAAAAATCATGATCCGAGAGCGCAGATCATTAAGGAATCTTGTGATAAAGTGTTAAGTAAGCTTGGAGTGAACGACCCGGTGTTGGATGTAGCAAAAGCGCTGGAAGAGGTAGCTTTAAACGATCCTTATTTTATTGAGAAGAAATTATTTCCAAATGTTGATTTCTATTCTGGGATCATCTACAGAGCACTTGGTATTCCTACAGAAATGTTCACAGTAATGTTCGCTTTGGGTAGACTTCCTGGCTGGATAGCTCAATGGAGAGAAATGAGGCAGAATAAAGAACCTATCGGGCGTCCAAGGCAAGTTTACATGGGTGCCAACCTTAGGGATTATGTTGAAATTGGTAAAAGGTAGTTGCTGATAAAATAACTTTACATGCCCTCTTGTTTTAGGAGGGCTTTTTTTATACCCTAAACTGAAGTTAACACAAAATTAACATTGAATATACATTTGATTAAAAGGTTGAGACGTTATTTGTATCATATTTTAAGGTAAATGAAGAGAATTACTAAAATATTATTAACAGTCATAGTTACTTCATTAAGTGCTTTAGGTTTGATGGCCCAAAACCCTACTAACAATACCTTTGGTAAAGGGATCAAGGTTTTTGCGAAAGACACTTCATTCAGTATGAAGTTCAGTACGCGAATCCAGAATCAATATGAAGGTACTTACACCGACAGTGATGCTCCATCATATAGCGAGAAATTCTATTTAAGAAGAGCCAGGTTGAAATTTGATGGAAATGTATTTTGTAAAGATCTTATATATAAGATCGAGCTGGATGTTGTTAATGCAGAAGTGTTGGATGCAGTTTTGAAATGGAATTTTTATAAAAACTTTAGCATTTGGTTTGGACAAACTAAACTTCCAGGAAATAGAGAACGAGTCATTTCATCGCAAAAACTTCAGTTTGTTGATCGCTCATTGGTAAATGCAAAATACAATTTAGATCGAGATAAAGGTATTCAGATAAGCCATCATATCAATTTAGGAAACATTACAATTCGAGAAATGGTTTCTGTTTCTATCGGGGAGGGTAAAAACTATAGCTTATCTAGTCAGGGAAACGATTATACCGGTAGAGTGGAAGTTCTTCCATTGGGAGATTTTACTAAAAAAGGAGATTACTTTGAAGGTGATCTATTCAGAGAAAGTAAACCAAAACTAGCTCTAGGTTTTACATATGGAATTAACGATAATGGATTAGGTCAAATGGTCAAAAGGGTGATATAATGACAGAAAGTCGAGACATTAATAGTCTATTTGGAGATTTAATGTTTAAGTATAATGGGTTCTCGGTGTTGGGCGAATATGCCAATAAAACTACAACTGATGGATCTGCTGCAATCATAGATACCTCCGGAGCATTGCTTGAATCATTTTACACAGGCACAGGAATGAATTTTCAAATGGGATATCTTTTAAAAAACAATTGGGAATTTGCTGTCAGGTACACATCAATTGTTCCTGAAACAGTTACCCAAAATAGTGAACTGGCTCAATATACTCTTTGTATTTCAAAATATGTAGTAGGCCACAGTTTGAAAGTACAAAGTGACTTCACTTTATCTCAACAAGAGGGTAGTGATGAACAATTCATTTTCAGACTTCAAGTCGAGATGGCATTTTAGAATTGTAAACTTAATTAGTTCAATCCTCAGTGTGTTTAAGAAAGTTTATTGCATTGGGGCCTTCGTTATATAATAAGTCTATAATACTCAGGTTGGGTATAAAATCAAATTTACTGGAGAAGACTTGTGTGTAAGGGATGATCTTATGATCACTTTCTTTTTTTGGATGCAGACTTTCTCTTTGATCAACATAATTGTTTGTATAATCCTCCTCATAACTTTTGGTGAACTTTAACTCTTTTTGAATATCCAATATTTGTAAAACCACTTTTATTAGTTCTAAGTTAAAGTCAAATAGAAATTCATATTGGTTGTGATAAAATCCTTTAAATTGATCTTCATAGTATTCAAAATAGGGAGAAGATCTGTAAGCTGATTCTATAGATTTCCAATGAAGTTTTTGCCAATTATCAGCATAACTTATTTTCATCTCTTTAAACTTGGTATGTTCCTTTTTACCATGTTGCACCGGAATAGAAAGAGGCACAGTTCCGTTGGCCCCTAAAATATGACAGCGGTTTCGATATGTTTGTTTTACATAATGTTCGTGCTGTTCAATTAAGATTTCCTTTGAGTTGAGAAGTAAAGAAAAAAACTCAATTGGGGGTAAGTAAAATAGAGGGAGTAAAAGTGTTTGGTGCTGCATATTGTTGGTCGACATTAATGTCGATTTACTCTTTTTCTTGCTGAAAAATACTTGCATTCAGGTCAAACCCAATCAGAATGATCAATGAATTGAGATAGATCCATACCATGATAACCATCAATGTTCCTATTGATCCGTAAAGTTTATTGTATTGCCCGAAGTTGTTGATGTAGTATGCGAAAGCAATTGAGGTAATAATAGATAAGATGGTTGACATAGTTGCCCCAACGGAAATAAAACGCCATTTCTTTTTTACTGCGGGTCCATAATAAAACAAGATCGAAATAGAGAATAATAGTAGTGCAATGATTATCACCCATCTGCTGAAGATCACGACATAATAAGTGATGATATCATATTGAAAGATGTAATCGCC
>JAESSM010000193.1 GCA_016764115.1 Bacteroidia bacterium
AAAGAAAATGGCAGTAATTCAACAGATAAGGAATAGGACTGGATTAATTATGGTAATTATTGGTGCTAGTATGCTTTTATTCATACTTAGTGATGCATTGAGTAATGATTCTTCGATGTTATTCTCACAATCAAGCGTGATTGCAGAGATTAATGGGGAAGAAATAGAGATCCAGGATTTTCAAAAATATGTTAATAACCAAATAGAATCCTACAAAGCAAATACTGGTAAGAGAACTTTGAGCACAGCAGATGTTGACCAATTAAGAGAACAAAGTTGGAACCAATTGGTTTTTGAGTCTATTTTAAATGCTGAGATAAATAAACTAGGTATTGGAGTAAGTAATGAGGAACTATTTGACTTGGTGCAAGGAAGCAACCCACATCCTCTTATCCGTCAGGCGTTTACTGATCCCCAAACTGGAGCTTTTGATGGAGCAAGTGTACTGCAGTTCTTAAAAAGTATGGATTTTGATCAGACTGGTGAGCAAAAAATCAAGTGGAGAGTTCTTGAAGATGACGTATTTGAGGCTCAATTAAAGCACAAATATAACAGGATGATCACCAAAGGGATATATGTTACGAATGCAGAAGCTCAGGTAGATCATGCAAATAGAACGAAAAGCGCGGCAATAGAGTTGATTAGCTTAAAGTATAATGAAGTTGATGATGCTGAAGTGAATATTACAGAAGCTGATATTGAAGCTTATTATGAAGAACATAAAGATGAATACAAAAGAGAAGCTTCTCGCAATATAGAATTCGTGAATTTTGATATTATTCCATCTAAGGATGATACTTTGGTATGTTTGGATTGGAGTAACGGAATTATTGTAGAATTCAAAGAAACTAAAGATGATTCTGTTTTTGTAAATCTTAGTTCTGATGAGCCATTTAACAACACTTTCTTTAAAGAAGGTGAGTTGTCGGCCGAATTAGATTCAATTATGTTTAGTTCTGACACCGGAACAGTTTATGGTCCATACCTCGAAAACGGAGCATACAGAATAGCTAAATTGATCAATAAGAAAAATATTCCCGATTCAGTTAATGCTCGCCATATACTGATCAAGTCAAATCAAAATAGAAACGTAAAAGCTGCATTAGCATTAGCAGATAGTTTAAAAGAAGAAATTGAAACGGGTAAAGATTTTGCTGAATTTGTTCAGATATTTTCCGAAGATCCTGGTTCAAAAGAAAAAGGTGGTGAACTGGGATGGTTCAATCAAGGAGAAATGGTTAAGCCTTTTAATGATATGGCCTTTTATTATGCAGCCAAGGGAGATGTAAAGATTATTCGAAGCCAGTTTGGAGTTCACATTATTGAAATTCTGGAAGCAAAAGGAGGAAACTTAAGTGTTCAAGTAGGTCTTTTGGTCAGAGACATTAGGGCAAGTTCAGCGACAGAAGGTGGCCTTTATTCTAAAGCGAATGAATTTGCTGGAAAGAATAGAACTGTTGATGCATTTAATCAGGCAATAACAGATAATGGATTTAACAAGAGATTAGCAGAAAATGTTAAAGAAAATGATAGAACGATTATTGGTATCGAAAATGCAAGACCAGTAGTAAAATGGGCAAATAGCGCGGAAGTTGGTCAGATATCTAAAGTAATTGAATTGGATGATAAATTTGTAGTTGCACATTTGTCAAAAGTAACAGAAGAAGGCCCTGCAATTTTAGAAGATGTTCGGGTTCAGGTAGAAATTGCAGTAAAAAAAGATAAAAAAGCAGAAATACTGGTTGATAGATTAAGTAAAGCAATGCAAGGATCAGAATTAATTGACCAGGTAGCTGATAATCTTGGCAGTGCAACCATAGCTTCAATGGATAAAATTTCATTCTTTGATGGATATATTCCGAAAGTAGGCAGGGAACTTGCTCTTATTGGTTCAATATTTGCGTCTCAGCCTGATCAATTGGTTGGACCGATTAAAGGAGATCAAGGGGTTTATGTGTTTGTTATTGAAATTTTCCAGGATGTACCTGAAATCAATAATTACACCTATTTAAAAAGTGAAATACTAAAACAAACATTAACTAATTCTGAATTTTCGGTTTATGAAGCCTTGAAAGAAAAGGGGAATGTGGTTGACAATAGGTCGCAGTTTTATTAGAAGTAATTAAAATATTTTTAAAAGGTTATTCGAATTTAAATTTGGATAACCTTTATTTGTTTGAAGATGCCGGCAGAAAAAGAAATAACCAACAGAGTAGATAGTAGTGGATTAATTACAATTGATCTTAGTACCATATTGCCTGTTGCTGATAAGGTGATATATGATATCAAAGACAATCTTTATCAGGGATTGATATTAAAGGAAAAAGACTTCCGGGAATTTGTTAAAGAAAATGATTGGTCTTTCTATCAAGATAAATATGTAGGACTTGTTTGTACAGCAGATGCAGTAATTCCCACTTGGGCGTACATGCTCCTTACTACTAACATCCAGCCTTTTTCAAAATTAGTTGTTAGAGGAGATCAAAATGCTTTGGACTTAGCAATAGTGAAAGATACTTTAAGTCAGTTGAGTGTTGCTGACTATACAGACAAACGAATTGTTATCAAAGGTTGTAGTGATGCTCATGTAACTGAATCAGCATATGTCGAAATAACGCGCCTACTAAGGCCGGTTGCCAAAAGCATCATGTTTGGTGAACCTTGTTCTACTGTTCCTATATTTAAGAAATAGCCTCAAATTCAGCCTGTTAACTTCCTTTATTCTTGTTTTGGGTATGATAATTGCACCATAATACCTGCCAAAGCTATACACTTAAAAAATATATCTATTTTTGACTAAACTACCTGAGTATTGAAAAATATACTTTCAAATAAGTATGTATATCTGGTTATAGGAGTTTTGTTCATAGCGCTGGGCTATAATCAAAATCCCAATACACTATACTCTACCGCAAACAAAGATATTGAACATATAGTTCATAGCTTAGAGGCACAACTTCATTTAAAGGAACAGGAACTTACTGCTACAGTTGATGAAGTTTCCAAGGGAGGAGATTCTTACATTAACAACCCTAGGTCATTTATCCAGAAATTTAATGATAAGGGTTTCGGTTTACTGATTTACAAAGATGATTCGTTAGTTTTTTGGTCATCTAATCAGGTGCTGCCTTCCCGAAAAGTAACTGCTATTCCCAATGGAATTTCTGCATCTAAAGAAAGAAATGGTTGGTATTTGAGGTATAAAACAGCAAATGATAATTATGACTATCTCGGTTATTATTTGATAAAGAATCATTTCGTTTTTGAGAATGATTATTTAAAAAACGACTTTGATCCGGACCTGGAAGCTCCTTTGTTTTTGAATATTAATAAGAGTGGTAAAGGAATTGAAAACATAACATCTCTAAGTGGCGATGACTTATTTTCAGTAGGAATTAATTTAATTGATAAGAAAGAGCCTGCTTCAACTGCTCGCAGCATTGCGCTTTGCTTACTAGGCTTGTTATTTTTGGCAGTTTTTCTTCATTTATTTGCTGTTTACGAACTTACAAAGATTCAGGGCGTGTGGACCAATTTCATTTTGGTGCTTATTACAGGATTATATGCAGGGTTCTTTGTATTTATTCTGAAGGAAATGGTTCCGGAACTTTTTAGTTCTGAGCTTTACGGATCTTCTCTACCATTTTCATCATTAGGTAATCTTTTAATTTTAGCTATAAGTATTTGTTGGCTTTCGTGGTATTTGTATAAGATCAAAAATGTTCTTGAGAACATTGAACTTTCAAAAAATGTAAATTTAACAATACTGCTTTTGATATTATTTCTATTTGGATGGTTTACCCAATGCACTTTTCACGATATCAATTTTAATTCAAAGATTCCTTTTGATATTACCAATATTCTTGGGTTGTCCATATATACCCTCATTGGCTTAACTGCTACTGGGCTATTGTGCGCTACTATATTTTTCATTTCTGAGAATATTTCGTTGGCTGTTACTCATAAGGGAATCCCGATAAAAACAATTTTAATTAATCTGCTTTTAGCGGGACCCCTATTTCTAGGGATTATATTTTTATTCGATGACCTTACCGTGGTCAATCTTGGAACTCTTCTTTGGTGCAGTATTTTCTTGCTGGTAATACACTGGATCAAGCAAAAAGATAAAAAGACCCGATCATTTGCAGGTATTATGTTACTGATCGGGATGGCTGCATTTTTCTCAACTATTTTACTTATTGAATATGTAAATTCTAAAGATATTGGAGTAAGAAAAGCGCTAGCTGAAAATACCATATTTGATCGAGATCCTGTTATTGAGTATTTGTTAGATGAGGCCAGGATAAAATTAGAAACGGATGAAAATATTAAACTAACCGTTTATGATCGAGACATAGATTCTGAAAAATTCAGGAATTACCTTCGTGAGAGTTATTTTGGCGGATATTTTAATAAGTACAGTTTTGAGTTGTCTTTATTTGATTCCGCTGGTGTTTCCATTTTTGGAGATTCATCTATCAGTTTAAAGGGTTTTGAAAATGCTATTTTATATGATACGGATACTGTATTAGATAAGAACCTGCACCATCTGTATGACGCTTCCGGAAAGATCAAATATTCTTTGAAAATCCCGTTAGTAGAAGGGAATGAACAAATTGGCTATCTGTTTATTGAAGCAAAATCTAAACTGTTTCAAGGCAAGCCAAGTTTTAATGATGTGCTATTATCTAGCAATATCCCTTATAAAAAGAATCTTGAAAATTATTCATATGCGATATATAAATACTGCAAATTGGCCTATCAGCATGGAGAATATTCTTACAGTGTTTTGCCAAATGATGTTTACAGTGAACCTGGATCATTTCAAATAATAAGCTCCAATGGATTTAGTCATTTGGTTTATAATGTAAATGACAACACACTTATCGCTATTAGCAAAAAGGAAATAGCGTATTGGAAAAACCTGTTTACCACTTTTAGTTATTTGTTTTCACTTTATTCTGTACTGGTATTAATATTTTATATACCAAGACTCTTTAAGCCGATATTACAACAACAACTCAGGTTTTATCTTGCTTTTACTGAAAGGATCCAATTAACTGTGTTAACTATAATGGTTGGGCTGCTCTTTGTGATTGGCCTGGTTACCATACTTAACATCTATGATGAATACAACACCTATCACGAACAGCGATTGAAGAGAAAAACAAAGGCTATTTATGCAGGGTTTGAATATGAAACCGATTTAAATCGAAGGGAAGAGGTAGCAATGGGTAATCAACTTTTTTCTTTGATAAAGAAACTTTCTTCTATTCATACCTTGGATATTAATTTATTCGATCACAAAGGTAAGTTGTTAAGTACTTCTCAAAGCAAGATCTATGAAAATGGAATAATAGCGCCAAGGATGAACCCCTCTGTACTTTATGAACTAAGAGATAATCAGGAGTCATATCATGTTGCTCAGGAAAAAGTAGGAAATTTGAATTACCTCTCAGCATATTTGCCAATCCGAGATGAACTGAATGAGGTGGTGGCATATTTGAATATGCCATATTTTAGAAATCAAGATGATTTAAAAAAGGATATTTCTGCCTTTCTAATTACTTTGATCAATGTGTATGCTTTTCTTTTTGTGATAATTGGATTTGTTTCTCTCATTATTACAAGACAAGTTGTTGCTCCCCTGGTACTTATCGGACAAAAATTTAAGGAAACAAAACTTGGTAGCAGTAACGAACCAATTGAATGGACTCGCAAAGATGAGATTGGAGAACTTGTGAAAGAATATAACAAGATGGTATACAAATTAGAAGAGAGTGCCCAATTGTTAGCAAAGTCTGAACGTGAAAGTGCCTGGCGTGAAATGGCCAAGCAAATTGCTCACGAGATCAAAAATCCGTTAACCCCAATGAAGTTGAGTGTGCAGCACATGCAAAGGTCCTGGGATGACAAGTCCCCTGAAATAGATAAAAAATTCAAGAAGTTCACCAATACACTGATCCAACAAATTGATAATCTTACATCCATTGCAACAGCATTTTCATCATTTGCTAAAATGCCAACTCCTCAAAATGAGAAGATAAATGTTGAAGAAATATTACAATCAGCGATGGATCTTTATAGAGAAACTGATAATATTCAAATGAATTATGAAAACGTCAATGTTAAGGATCCAATAATTTTTGGAGACAAGAAGCAAGTATTAAGAGTTTTTAATAATCTATTGAATAATGCTGTCCAGGCAATTCCTGAAGAAGTTGACGGGAAAGTTGATATTCAATTAAGATCTGACAATGGCCAGGTGGTTATCCAAATAAAGGATAATGGTGTAGGCATTAAAGAAGCTCAAAAAAGTAAAATATTTGTTCCGAATTTTACAACCAAAAGTTCAGGAACAGGACTTGGATTAGCCATGGTTAAAAATATTGTAGAGAATTCCGATGGAAGCGTGTGGTTTGAATCAAAAGAAAGGGAAGGAGCCACATTTTATGTTTCCTTCCCTGAATTATAGATAATTTGGTGACTATCTATTCTTACAATATTTTAGGAATTTCCTTGGTGTAATCCAATGGAACTGCCTTGCTATCTTTATCAGTATCTAAAATAATAAGTGTCTGCATTTGGCTGATCTCTTCAACCATACTTAATTTGTGTAATACGAATCTTTGATAAGCTTCAATATCTTTAACCATAATCTTAAGTATGAAGTCAAACCCACCAGTCACATGATGACATTCGATTATTTCATCAATCTCTCTCAAACTAGCCACAAAATCATTAATTGCAGAACTTTTGTGGTGAGATAATCGAATCAACGTAAAAGCCTTGATTCCTAAATTAAGTTTCTTTTCATTTACAGTTGCATGATAGCTTTTTATATAACCACCTTGCTCCAGCTTTTTTACCCTTTCTAGTGTTGGTGCCGGTGATAATCCAATTTCAGTGGATAATTGCAAATTGGTAATTCTACCATCTTCCTGCAATATCTTTAATATTGTAAGATCGATCTTATCAAGCGTATGTGCACCCATTTTATTAGTGTTTTAAGTGTTTAACAAAAAATGATATTATCAAAAGTTTAGAGCAGTCCAAAATAGAAATAAAAAATTTAATTTCCAAAAAATTATATTTATAAAAAAAAATTCTTTTAAATTAGCTTTAACGCAATATATAATGAATTTTGATTTACACATTAGCAATTAATGATTTTACCCCCAAATTCCATTTGGCAAAAAGCTATATGTTCGTATATTTGAGGATGTTATAACCACTCATTTATCATCAAACATTTTAGTCATGAAAAAAATTACCATTTTATTATCTCTCGCTATCATTATGATTTCGGGTAGCGTTTTTGCTCAAGAAGCAGAAATAAACAATGTTAGAAAAAGAGAATTTCGAGGAGTTAGAGCCATTATCAACGAGCAAACAAAAGAGTCTCAGGGATACTATACTTTTTATGTAGATGAAAAAGCTGAGGAAAAAGGCATGATTAAATTTATGCTTGAGATATATGACCTTGATTTGAAATTGCTGAACAAAACACCGATAACCATTACCAAGCGTTCCGTGATCGATGGTAGCGTGTTTAACGGCAAGAATTTCTTCTTTCTATTCAATGATGTATGGAAGAAAAAAATAACTTATGTAGTTGCGGATATTAATGGTAAGATCATAAACGAAAAAGTTGTTGAAGTAGAAAAAAGAGCCACAACTACCGCTGATGTTTATCCTGCCAACGATGGATTTTATATTGTGAAACCTCTTAAAGAAAAGAAATTAGGATACTCCATTACGAAAATTGATAAAGACCTAAAAGAACTTTGGACCATTTCCAATACACCTGACAAAGGACTGTTGTCAATTGAAGCTGTTGAAGCAGGTACCGACAGACTCATCTTGATTGAACTGAAAAGGCCATCATTAATGTCTAAAAAAGCGTATGCTAAAATTATGTGCTTAGATGAAAAAACCGGTAAGCAATTATATGAGTATCCTTTATTTGATGGTGAAGCTACCTGTATACCATCTGCATTTCTAATTGATAAAGATGCCAATGTAGTTACTGGTGGAATGTATTTTGAAGGCGAGAAATGGAAGTCAGTGAACTCTAACGGAATATTTTTCTTAAAGCTTGGTGCGGATGGTAAAAAGCAAGTGTATAAAAAAGTAGATTGGGATGAGGGGATACAAGATCTATTAAAATCATCTAAGAACAAATTAGTTATTGGTAGTAAACCTAAAGTATTCTTCCATGATATCGTTCAAGCTGGGGATGGAGGCTATCAAATTATTTCTGAAACTTTTCAAAAAACCATGCCTGCTATTAGCAGTCGTTTGGGGGACATGATTTCGGGACGATATATTGGAAACATTAATTCAAAGAACAGTCAAGGGAAATATGAAAAACCACTTCGATTTGTGATCATGGATTTTATCATTTTCAATTATAATAAGGAAGGTGAGATATCAAACCTTAACAAGATCCCTAAAGATGAAACTAAGATTTCTATTTACCCTCCATATAAAAGCATGCCTGGATTAAGGCTGGCTAAGGCGGTTAAGGAATTTGGGTACTTTGACTATGCTTTTACAACAAAAGTTCCTGGAAGTGATCAGGAGGTGATGGTATCAAGGAATATGAGCATTGGTAATCCTTACATTGGAGTTACTACCATTGCAAAGGGTAATGATGCGACTACTACAAAAATTCCTATAAAGAGAAAAACTGCCAAGCGGGCCAATAGTAAAGAGAGAGATTTCGTAGGTGTAGTTAAGTCAAAAACGGGTTATATTTGTGTGTATTATTATGCTAAAAAGGAACAAACCGTACATCTTTATCTGGATCAAATAAAACTTTAATAACTGTTTTAAAGTATAAAAAGGGGTTGTGCGATCAATCCCTTTTTTTATGATGAGACTGCCTCAAAAGTCAAAAATTCCTGTCATTCTGAGCGCAGGGAAGAATCTATTTTCCTGATTACCAATTTGTTTCAAGATCTTTCACTATGTACAAGATGACATAAAATGGACTTTTGAAACAACCTCTTTTTTTATGAGCAGGTTTATAGCCATGTTATTTCTGCTGTTATTGATAAACTCATTTTTCACAGAAACACTTACTGCTTTGATATTTCGAATTTGCCATTTTTTATTACGATAAACTATAATAATACATGTT
>JAESSM010000044.1 GCA_016764115.1 Bacteroidia bacterium
GCAAAACATCGCAAATGTTATCAACTGCTCCACCAACGAAGTATGGTTCACATCCGGTGGTACAGAATCTAATAATTGGCTGTTAAAGGGTTTGGTTCAACCCGCTTTAAAAAATGGAAAAAAACATTTTGTTATTTCTTCTATAGAGCATAAATCAATACTGAGAACTGCCAAATATATAAGTGATTCTTATAACATAGATCTAACTCTTTTACCCGTTAATACTGATGGCATAGTTGAATTGAACGACTTAAAAAATGCCATAAGAGAAGATACTTATTTAGTATCTGTAATGCTTGCCAATAATGAGACAGGCATTATACAACCTATCAAAGAAATTGCCCAAATTTGTAAAGAGAAAAACGTCATTTGTCATACAGATGCCGTATGTTCTTTAGGAAAAATGCCCATAGATTTTAAGGCTTTGGGGGTAGATTCCATGTCATTCTCTGCACATAAACTATACTCCCCTAAGGGTGTAGGAGTGTTGATATTAAAAGAAAATATTGAGATTGACCCTTTAATTCACGGGTGCGGACAGCAATGTGGTATGCGTAATGGTACTGAAAATGCAGCCGGAGCAGCTGCATTCGGAAAGGCATTGGAGTTATTACAACAAGGAGAATTTGCAAATCAAACATCTTCAGAAGAATTATCTGCAGTGTTAAAACTTGGCTTACAAGAATCGTTTAATGACCGTGTTACATTTCATGGAAATGGAGATAGATTATCAAATACTATTTCAGCGACTTTTGAAGGAATGTCAGCTGATTTTCTTCAAACTGAACTGTCCAATCATGGCATTTGTGTTTCTGCCGGAGCAGCAGCAACAACCGGTGATCCCTCGCATGTGCTAACAGCAATGAAAATTTCAAAAGAAGTTGCTCAGTCAACTTTAAGAATTAGTTTTGGTTGGGGAACCACAAAAGAAGACATCAGTTATTTTGTAAATACCATTTCCAAAATTTATGAAACTGAAAAAGTATTATCATGATTGACAATATCCTAACCATTAAATCCGTAGAAACCCTGGTCAATTCACTTGATCCTGAAGTGAAGAATTTTGTGGAGTATGGCAATGTTATGAATGCCATTGATATGGACGAAAACGATTTGAAGCCATATTGTCATTGGCGAAAGGAATTTTACACAAGAAACCTTATTGAAAGAACTAAAGCATATGAGTTAATTGTGCTTTGTTGGGATGTTGGACAATACAGCCCTATCCATAACCATGAGGGTCAAGATTGCTGGATGTATATTGCTAAAGGCCAAATGGAAGAGGTTCAATATAAAATTGAATCTGAAGAAAACGACAACTGCGTTTTAAAAGAAACTAACGAAACAATCTTTGCTAAAGGGCAAGTAGCATACATTCACGATGGTATCGGTTTACACATCATTAAGAATTCAGGAAAAGAACCTGCAATTACAATTCATCTATACGCAAATCCAATAAATTTTTGCAACGTTTACGATCTGGAAAAAGGGAAAATAAATAAACGAAAATTGACTTATTTCTCTGAAAAAGGGGAATTAACCAGCAATTCCTAAGTCGGGTATTCGTAAAATCGTTAATTCGTAATTTGTAGATATTAGTATCATTTGTATTCATTAGTATATTCGCATTATTAGAAAAACAAGTACTACTCAGTTATAAACTACAATTGTCCCCGATCCGGTTCCTTTTATGAAAAATTTTAAATACTACATTTCTGTTGCCATAAAAGCAATGGCTATGGGAGCAGCAGACGTAATTCCAGGAGTTTCCGGAGGCACCATCGCTTTCATTACAGGTATTTATGAAAAGCTCATTGGAAGCTTAAACAGCGTTGATCTAGAGGCTGTTAAACTTTTATTTACAGGGAAATGGAAAGCATTAGAAGAAAAAATTAATGGCTACTTTCTAATTGCATTGGTGTCTGGAATCTTGTTGGCTGTACTTTCCTTAGCCAAATTGATAAAATTTTTACTCTCAAATCATGAAATAGCACTGTGGTCGTTCTTTTTTGGGTTAATAGTTGCCTCTACATTTGTAATTGGGAAAACCATCAAGTGGGAAATTAAAGATTTCATCGGATTAATTGCTGGGGCTGCAATTGCATTTTATTTAACAACTGTTTCCCCTATTGATATGCCCGACACACCATTATATTTGTTTTTTGCAGGAGTCATTTCAATAATTGCCATGATCCTTCCGGGTATTTCTGGCTCATTCATCCTGGTAATTCTAGGTAAATATAAATACATCATTAGTATTGTTTCAGATATTAGTGAAGGGTTAAAAGGAATAATTAGTTCTGTGATAAAAGGTGACTTTAACGGGATTCCTCCTTATTGGGCAAGTATGGACGTTCTGACCTTGCTTATATTTTGGCTAGGAACCCTAACCGGTATTCTAGGATTTTCAAGAGTTCTCAACTGGTTATTTTCAAAATTCAGAAACCTTACAATTGCATTACTTACAGGTTTTATGATTGGCTCACTCAATAAAGTATGGCCATGGAAACATACTATATCAATATATACCGATAGGCATGGAAATGTTAGGCCGCTTGTTCAGGAAAGTGTTTTGCCCGGTACATTCAATGAACTTACAGGAAACGAATCATTTCTTTCAACTGCATTGGGACTAGCCATATTAGGGTTTGCTATAGTTTTTATTTTAGAATATGTTTCAAATAAGAAAAAGCTTGCCTGATGAGACTTTTTGGCCTTATCGGTTATCCGCTTGAACATTCATTTTCTCAAAAACACTTCAGGACTAAATTCAAAGACAGCAACATATTAGATGTTGACTATGAATTATATCCTATTGATACCATCGAAAAGTTTCCTTCAGTAATTACTACAAATCCTGGATTAGCTGGCCTCAATGTCACTATTCCTTACAAAGAACAAGTAATACAGTTCTTAGACGAATTAGATGAAACAGCAAGTGAAATAAATGCCGTTAACACGATCAAAATCCTTCGTGAAAATGATCACGTAAAAACAATTGGCTTCAATACAGATGCTTATGGATTTGAAATTTCCCTTAAACCACTTTTAAAGGCTCAACATAAAAATGCTTTGATACTTGGGTCAGGAGGTGCATCAAAGGCAGTTAGTTTTGTTTTACAAAAGCTGAACATTCCCTATCAAATTGTATCACGCGAATCCCATGCTGATCAATTATCTTATAGTGATCTTCCATACATAATTAATGATCATCCCCTCATCGTCAATACAACTCCTGTAGGAACATTTCCCGATACACAACACTCTCCCAATATTCCTTACGATTTGCTTGATGAAAATTATTTATTGTATGACCTCATTTACAATCCAGAAGAAACTGAATTTTTAAAACAGGGCAAGGCTCAGGGTGTCGTAATTAAAAATGGCCTGGAAATGCTGGAACTTCAAGCTGAAAAAGCATGGGAAATTTGGAATAATTGAATGCTATATAGAGGTTGCCTTAATAGTAAAAAATTCATGTCATCCTTCACTATGTTCAGGATGACAAAAAATGAGCTTTAGAGATAGGCACTGGTCAAAATAACACGGGTTATTAACTTACCTGAATTCATTTTTAATTATTTTGTAAATTGACTTGAATTATCCTATGAAATTCGATCTTACATCTGAATTTAAACCTACAGGAGATCAACCTGACGCTATTGAGCAATTGAGCTCGGGAATTGAAAGTGGTGAAAAGTATCAAACTCTTCTTGGTGTTACCGGTTCAGGAAAAACATTTACTATTGCTAATGTTGTTCAAGAGGTCCAACGACCAACATTAGTTTTAAGTCATAATAAAACATTAGCAGCTCAACTTTATGGTGAGTTCAAGAGCTTTTTCCCTAACAATGCTGTAGAGTACTTTGTTTCCTACTATGATTATTATCAACCTGAAGCTTATGTCCCGTCTATTGATCTTTATATTGAAAAAGATGCTTCGATCAATGAAGAAATTGAAAAACTACGATTAAGAACCACTTCCTATTTAATGTCAGGAAGGAGAGATGTCCTAGTGGTATCTTCAGTATCCTGCATTTATGGTATTGGCAATCCTGAAGATGTTAATCAAAATGTAATTCATATAAAAGCAGGGCAAACTATAAGTCGAAATCAATTTCTATTTGATTTGGTAGACATCCTTTATTCCAGGACTGAAATCGAAATGAAAAGGGGAAACTTCAGGGTAAAAGGAGATACTGTTGATATATATCTTGCTTACGCAGATTACGCTTACCGCATAACTTTTTGGGGTGATGATATTGAAACCATCGAAAGTTTTGATCCGGAAACAGGAAAAACCATCAACCAATGGGATGAAGCCAACATTTATCCGGCAAATATTTTTGTTACTTCTAAAGACAAAATGAAAGATACCATCAGGCAAGTTCAAGATGATATGGTAAAGCAAGTTGAATATTTTAACTCCATTGGTAAAGGATTAGAGGCAAAGAGATTGGAAGAACGAGTGACTTATGATTTAGAAATGATGAGAGAGCTGGGGTATTGTTCGGGTATAGAAAATTACTCACGATATTTTGACGGCAGACAATCCGGATCAAGGCCTTTCTGTTTATTAGATTATTTTCCTGATGACTTTCTTGTCGTAATAGATGAAAGTCATGTTACATTACCACAAGTAAGAGCTATGTTTGGTGGAGATAGATCAAGAAAAAGCAATCTAGTTGAACATGGTTTCAGACTCCCTGCAGCAATGGACAACCGGCCCCTGAAATTTGAAGAATTTGAAGCAGTTGCTAATCAGATAATTTATGTAAGTGCTACCCCTGCAGATTATGAGCTCGAAAAATCTGAAGGAATAATTGTAGAGCAAGTAATTCGCCCTACAGGTTTGCTTGACCCAATAGTTGATATCAGGCCATGCACTACTCAGGTTGATGACCTTTTGGACGAAATAAATGAACGAGTCATGCAGAAAGAAAGAGTGCTCGTTACAACATTGACCAAAAGAATGGCGGAAGAATTATCTAAATACCTGGACAGGATGGGTGTAAAATGCAGATATATTCATTCAGAAGTAGATACACTTGAGCGGGTTGAAATATTAAGGGAATTGAGATTAGGAGTATTTGACGTACTAGTTGGGATAAATCTTTTGAGAGAAGGATTAGACCTGCCGGAAGTTTCTCTCGTTGCGATACTTGATGCAGATAAGGAAGATTTTTTACGCTCTGAAAGAGCATTGATTCAAACCTCTGGGAGAGCCGCAAGAAATATTAATGGGAAAGTGATCATGTATGCTGATACTATTACAAATTCCATGCAAAGGGCAATTGATGAAACCAATCGTAGAAGGGAGAAACAAGTTGCTTATAACAATGAACATAATATCACTCCTAGAGCAATAATCAAATCCAAGGAATCTATTATGGAGCAAACTTCAATAATTGATAACAAATCAGGATCAAAGAAAAAAGGCAAAGCTTATATTGAAAATACAGAAATAAGCATGGCTGCTGATCCCGTAGTACAATACATGAGTAAACCGGAGCTAGAGAAACTGATCAATGAAACAAAAAGGAAAATGGAAAAGGCAGCAAAAGACCTTGATTTTGTAGAAGCTGCTAAATTGAGAGATGAAATGTTTGCTTTGGAAAAGTTGTTTAAGTCAAAATAAAATGATCACCAGATCATCACTTTGCATATTACAAACACCCTACCAAGTCATTACCCGGTAAGGATTATCCTTTAAGTGGTATCAATTACACATTGTTTGAACAAGATTATTATGAAAAACTATAGAGGAAATAGTTAGAATCGAGTTACTTCTGCTTAACATTCTTTTTTAATGGAAAAGCGTATATTGAAAATGAAGAAATCTGTGAACATTAGTTGTAAGGAACAGCATTAGTTATTTATTTTTATTTGTGATGCAAACCATCAAGATTTTTATATTCTTCTATTTCATTTGCACTACCAGCTTGATAGTTGCTCAACAATTACCTTTTTGGAATTATGGTGTGGATGATGGCCTGCCAAGCTCTAAGATCTACGGAATCATTCAAGATTCTAAAGGATTTATATGGATAGCTACTACTAATGGTGTTTGTCGTTTTGATGGAATTAAATTTACAACATTTACTATGAACAATGGAATACTGGATAATGAAGTCATTAAGATGTATGAAGATAAAGAAGAAAGAATTTGGATGATCTCTCTTTCCGGTAAGTTATCCTATTACTATCAAAATAAGTTTTTCAACTATGATTCACTTGACATATTAAAAAGAGTTAGGGTATGTGGAATCATGCAAGATAGGAATCATAATTTATGGTTAGGTACCTGGAAAGCTGGTATTATTAAGATCACCCAAGATAGTGTGATCCAATTTTCAAATGAAAAGTTAAATTCAAAAGGTGCTATCGCTCCATATGTGGAAGACTCAACGGGTGCTATTTTGTGTGCTTCTTTCCTGGAATTTATAGTGATCACAGATTCTACTATAAATCACCATAGTTTCCAAGCTAACGATGTTAGCTACAATAGAAGAATTCTTCATAATCAGGATGATAATATTTATTATACAATAGGAGGAAGCATAATTAAGTTCAATAGAGAAAGTCAGGATGAATTAATTTGCAATATTAATAAAAACCTAAAGACCGAAAGTGATATCAGTTGGTTGGTTGAATACGAAAAGAATAATTACTGGGTAAGCACTTTCAATAATGGAGCATTACAGATAAAAAATGGGTTTGAAAACTGGAATCAAGCACAGTACTATTTAGAGGACCAAAATTTATCTATGATCATTGCAGACCATGAAGAAAATATATGGTTTTCGACATTAGGTAATGGCCTTTACTTTTTACCAGCGAATTCAAGATATTGTATCAATTACAATAAAGAAACAGGGTTAATTGATAATAATATCAATTGTGTTACAAAAGATAAAGCAGGTCGTATCTTATTGGGTACAAGTAATGGAAATTTAAATTTCATTAATAATAATGAGGTAAAGGAGATCTTATTAAATCCGAGGCAAACTAATAGAACTGTAACCTGTATCTTGTCCCATTCCAATGGATCTACCTGGGTAGGTACTACACTCGGCATTATGATCTTAAAGGACAAAACCGTTGTAAAAGACTTTTTTACTTTTGTCGGAATAAAAGATTTACATGAAGATAAAAATGGTAATGTATGGGTAAGTACTTCATTTAGAGTATTTCATTTAGAAAATTTTGAGATTATAAAATTGCATCAGACAGCCCGTAATCATTGTATTTTTATTGATCATAGCAATAAAACCTGGATTGGTGGGGAAAATGGATTAATGTACATTCAAAATGACTCCATCTATGTATTTAATGGGCTAAATGATGTATTTAACTACCAGGTAACTGACATTAAAGAATCATCCGATAGTACCCTATGGATTGCTACTCAAGGAAACGGAATTGTAGGATTAAAAAAGCAAAAAATAAACTTCCACATAAAAGCTAAGGATGGATTAGTAAGTGATTTTTGCAACTCGCTGTTTGTGAATTCCGAGAAAAATGTATTGGTCGGTTCAAACTCAGGAATAAGCGACATAAGGTTTCATAATGATCGGGATAGACAGTTTAGCATAGAAAATATCAATATCAGGAATGGCCTTATCTCAAATGAAGTTAGAGGGATCTTCAAACAAAATGATACTACCTGGATCACCACCAGAATGGGGGTAACCATGCTCTTTGAACAGTATCAGAAACATAAATTAAGCACCCCCTCAATCAATTTAACCGGTTTTAAGGTCAATAATATAGAGCTAAAAAGAGGCTCAAACATAGTACTTGATCATGACATGAATGATATTCAATTTGATTTTGTTGGCATCTCTTATAAGAGCTACGGACAAATCAAGTACAAATATAAATTGATTGGAAGTGACAGTTCCTGGAAGTATACAAGCGCAACAACACTACACTTTCCTTCCTTGATACCAGGTAATTACGAATTTTCAGTCATTGCTCAGGATATTGAAGGCAAATGGAGTAAAATGTCCACTAATTTAAAATTTGTAATACTTCCCCCTTTTTGGCAAACTTGGTATTTCCAGGGTTCACTATCACTTTTGATCTTACTCAGTGGGGTGGGCTTTTACCGATGGAGAATAGCTAGTTTAAAGAGAGATAAGAAATTACTTCAGCAGAAAGTTGAAGAGAGAACAAAAGAGTTGGCTCAAAAGAATAAAGATATTACGGACAGCATTACTTATGCCAAGCAAATTCAAAGTGCAATTTTACCTCCATTAGAAAATATCTCAAGTATCATTAAAGACTACTTTGTTTTATACAAACCCCGAGATATTGTCAGCGGTGATTTTTATTGGTTTCATAATATTGATCAAAACAAGTACATCATTGCTGCATGCGACTGCACTGGTCATGGAGTTCCGGGGAGCCTCATGTCAATGGTTGGGAATGATCTATTGAACCAAATTGTTGTTGAGAAGAGAGTAAGCGAACCTGGAGATATACTAGAGAAACTGCACACAGGTATCAGAAGAGTTTTACGCCAGGATTCTATTGATGTAAAAGCCAGAGATGGAATGGACATGGCTCTTTGTATTATTGATATAAATAAGATGGAATTTCAGTATTCCGGAGCACACAACCCTTTATTTTATGTTACTAAACACGAATTAATTGATATTCCGGAAACCAAAACTTTTAGGATACACGAATTCGATAGTGAATATAAATTATTGGAAGTTAAAGGAAATAAATATGGTATTGGTGGGGAAGTAATGGGTAAAGAAAGAAAATATGAAAGCCATTCTTTCAATTTTAATGCTGGTGATTCCATTTATTTATTTTCGGATGGTTACCAAGACCAATTTGGAGGACCAAGAGATAAAAAATTATCACCAAGAAAACTGCGCGAGGTTTTGATTCAGAATCAAAATACATCAATGAAAAATCTCAAAAATACATTGGATGAGGAAATAGAAAAGTGGAAAGCTGATTCCGAACAAACGGATGATATATTAGTAATTGGGATAAAGTTATAATTCACCATAATCACTATTGCACATATTTTAAATAATAAACATTAGCCTGATGAATTAAATTGTTTAATAAGTATCTATTGGAATTCACTTCTATCTCTTCTGCTTTATATTTCTTTTTAAACTCTCTTAACATGAATTGGATATCTACATCATACAATTGAGTTTTCTCAATTTTTATAAATGACTTCAATGCTACAGAAAAGTTGTTTAATGCCTCATTATAGCCTTTAAAACGAACATGTACTAATCCAAGTGAATTATATATTTTTCCAACATCAGGATGATATGTTCCATGAGTATTTTTAAATATATTTAACGCTTTGAGAAAAAAGTCTAACGATTCATCCCGATTATCCATATACATATTAACACCTCCCAGATTATTATAAATACCCCCAATGTAAGTGTGATCATCTCCATAAACTTCAATCCACTTTTCCAATACATCATTATATATATCCAATGCCAATTCGTACTTTTTCTGATGGCTACGGACTATCCCAATATTATGCAATGACATTAATGAATTTGAGTGTAATGTATCATGGATAGAAAGGTATATGTTTAGTGCCTTTCTATAGTATGCTAATGCATTTTCATATTCACCCAAATCATAGTACACTACACCCAAGTTATTGTAACTATGCGCAGTTCTTTCATGATTTTCTCCAAGTTTATTTCGCTTAATTTGTAATGCTTGCTGGTAATACTCAATTGATTCAGTAAAATCAGCATTTTGTCTATATACAACTCCTAAATTATTATAAATCTGAGCAACTGATTGATGATCCCTACCTCTGGCATCAATCCAAATATTTACGCACTTTTCAAAATTCTCTACCGCACCAACATAATCTCCTTTGGATTGAAGTAAAAGTCCCAAACTATTATACATTCTGCCAGTATATTCATGCTCCCTTCCATAATTTTCAAAACCACATTTGAATCCCTTATCTATCCATAATGATGCCTTATCAAACTCTTTTTGGTAAACGTAATTATAAACAATAAATGAGCACATCTGGATATACATATCCCAATCCTGCTTTCTTTTGCTTACTTCGGAACACTTTATCATGTAATATGTAGAACTATCATAATGCCCTGCATAAAAGAAAGAATCTGAAATGGACACTAACCTCTTTACATCATCGCTAATTGGTGGAATTGGAGAAATGGAAGTTGCGTATAAGCTATTTGTAAAGAATATTGTTAGTATCAGAAGCTTTCCGAAAATGTTCATTTAATTCTCTAAAGGTGACACTGACTTTAAGTGTTTCTTAAAGTTAAACTTTTATTAACCAAAATGAAGAAGCCTGTCAGCTCCCCAGCCGACAGGCTATTTAACAACCAAGTTCACCCAAAAATTGAAATGTACAATAATTAATAAAGATGTCAATATCTATCATTCACAATGTACTGATAATGAATAATATAACAAAATTGTCATGAAAATGTCGTAGAGGTGTCGTGGCGCCCAATTAAAATGATTTGTAGAATTGCCGTTTCATTTGTAAACTTAAACCCACAACATCATGGACAAAAACTTTATTTCAGAAAAGATCATTTATTACAGAAAATTAAAAGGTCTTACTCAAGAAGAATTGGCAGAAAGAACAGAATTAAGCACCAGAACAATTCAGCGAATCGAGTCAGGGGAAGTTGACCCACGGCTATACACATTAAAATCAATTGCTGACGTACTGGAAGTTAGTATGGAGATATTTAATCCTCCTCCTTCAGGTGATGAAAAGGTTCAACTTGCGTTAGTTCACTTCAGTGCCCTTTCAGGTTTGTTGTTTCCATTGGGCAATATTCTTGTCCCACTTATTTATTGGTTATATAAAAAGAACAACATCAATCAACTTAACCGGCAAGGCAGAGCCCTATTAAATGCACAAATTAGTTATACCAGCTATGCTTTTTTAACGGCAATTTTATTTCTTGCTATGGTTATTGAAGGCGATTTGGCTTTTAGTGTTCACAGTAAACTAGAAATTTTAGATATATTTTATGGGGATAATTTGCTCCTTGCTTTACCCTTAATGTTCATTTTAACAGTTTTGATTTTAGCTTGTCTCGTCCCCGTATTTAATGGCATAAGAATATACAACGGAAGAAACATGTTAAAATACCCCTTGACCATTAACTTTATTCGTTAACCAGGTATATTTTACGCTCTCATTTGTGTCTTCACAAACAAGCAATCAGATTCTGATAATTAGTAAATAACCCCATTGGATTCCATATCTTAGCGGTAAAGATACAATCGGAGTTTATCATATATGTGATATATGCCTATGTTGTGTGCAATCGGATCCAAAAATGAGAAGAATAACAATGGGTATTAAAATGAGGTTTGTAACAGGATTGTCATTTCTAATCTTGATAGGTTGTTCTGATAGGTCACCAAAATCAAAGCTGAATACAAATTCACATTTCGAGATACAAAAAGTTATTGATGAATTTGAACATCAATTAGCAAAAGATGTTGAAGAAGATGATATAGCAAGTTTGTCTGCTGCGATAGTTATTAAAGACAAAGTGGTCTGGTCAAAAGCATTTGGCATGTCAGATGTTGAGAATAAAATCAACGCTGATACATCTACAATATATCGAATATCATCAATGTCAAAGACTTTTACCGCATTTTTAATGATGCAACTAATGGAAGATGGATATTTTAATCTGGATGATACCGTAGAGAATTACTTTCCTGAAATTCAGCAATTAATAGGATATTCAGACTCTACTAAAATTACATTTAAACATTTAGCAAGTCATACTTCTGGATTGATCAGGGAACCAAAAAACCGTGAAGAAGTCGCTTCAGGACCAATTGCTGAATGGGAAGAAAAACTATTGTTAGCAATACCAACTACCTCCTTCAAGTACAGACTTGGAGAAAAATATAGTTATTCCAATATTGGATACGGCATACTTGGACTTGCAATTTCAAGAGCGGCAAATAAACCGTTTATGGAATTGGTTAAAGAGAAAATATTTAAGCCTTTAAAAATGACAAATAGTTTTTTCATAGTTCCTAATGAAGATACACCAAGAAATGCTATTGGCTATGATGGAGGGCCAATGGGTGAAATTAAGACAGAAATCCCCAAAGAAGAACATAAAGGTCGAGGGTATAAAGTACCGAATGGAGGAATCTACTCTACATCCAATGATTTAGGAAAATTTTTAATAGCTAATAGGATAGTTTCCGATCAACCAATACTTAAAAGAGAAAATTGTGAATTAATGCAAGAAATCTGGACTCCTAAAGTAGATGGGTGGAGGAACAAGTACGGCTTGGGTTATCACATAATTGAACATAAAGGGTTGATGGTATGCAATCATGGAGGGAATAACTTAGGATATTCATCAATGTTCATGTTTGAAAAAAATAAAAAAATAGGTATAATAATCTTGAGGAATTACGCTTGGGGTATGACATGGCAGGTCATGAGATCTTGGATGTTGATAAAAAAATTATCAGAAATAATTGAAAAAGAAAAAATCAAGCAATAACCGAAAACCAACAGCACACAACAAAAAATAAAGCACATTAAAACGTGCTTTATTCAAACCGTTAGCAAAAAAAATGAATATAAAAGAGTTTAACCTTCAAGACAAGGAATTGCTACTTGACATACTTCTGAATAATGAATGGGAATTTCATTCTGCATCAAAGTTAACTAAAAAGGAAATTGAACACAGAATACAATCGGGATATTATACAAAGGATGAAAGCAAAACATTTTTGATTTTTAATAATAAGAATCAGGCAATAGGATTCTTTCGGTTATTTGATTTGGGCAAAGATAAATCTGACAGCGAAACTCCTTTATTTGACATAAGAATAAGAAAAGAAGGAAGAAATGAAGGGATTGGTAAACAAGCGGTTAATTGGCTTACGAATTATATATTTTCCAATTATCCAAACAAGAATAGAATTGAAGCAACAACAAGACATGATAATATTGCAATGAGAAAAGTTTTGCAACAATGTGGTTATCTAAAAGAAGCGCATTATAGACAATCTTGGCCAACTCAAAATAAAACTAAAGCAGATACCATTGGTTATGGTATTTTAAGGCATGACTGGGAAAATAATACTTTAACTCCAGTCAATTGGAATGAATAAAAAAATGGCTTCAGCCAGAGGCTTGGTAATTGTTTAAGAAAAAGTAGTTAGCTGATAGTCCAACTTGATGTCGGACTCTCACTGATACCAATGAAGAAGCCTGTCAGCTCCCCAGCCGACAGGCTATTTAACAACCAAGTTCACCCAAAAATTGAAATGTACAATATAGTTATCTAAATACATTCCAAACTGGACAAAACACATAAAGGTTTGATTACCAGTCGTAAAGGGTGTTTCGAAAGATCAACAAAGTATCAAAACGAAACAGATCAAGATTGCAATTCTTCTTTCTTTTTTTCCATCCCAGCCATTTTGGTCAACTTTTGAATTGCAACTGCAATTGTATCGATCAAATTGATCCTAAGAATCAAACTTTTTGCCGTTTCTTTCATTTCGCAACCACTTGGATGTGTTTGCACATATTGAAGTATGCTTGAAAAGATATCAGAATTATAATAGTCTTCATTTTTTTTAACGAAGTAACAGTTCATCACTTGATTTTTCATAACGATTCTTTCAAATCCAAGTTTGGTAGCTAACCACCTCAACCTTACTGTATCAAACAACTCCTCCACCTCAATTGGCGATTTCCCGAATCTATCTACCATTCTAGATTTAATTTTTTTCAAGCCCTCCTCATCCTTTTGAGCATTGATCTCATTATACAAATTCAACCTTTCAGAAATATTCTCAACGTAGGAATCTGGGATTAAAATGGACAAATCAGTATCGATTTGGCAGTCATTGACAAACTCTTTTGGTTTTTGATTTTTAAATAGATCCTTAAACTCATCCTCTTTCAATTCCTTTATTGCTTCATCCAAAATTTTATGATACATGTTAAAGCCCATTTCGGATATATAACCACTCTGCTCAGCTCCTAATAAATTTCCGGCTCCACGGATATCCATATCGCGTAAAGCTACATTGAAACCGCTTCCTAAATCAGTAAATTCCTCAATTGCGCTGAGTCGTTTTCTAGCTTCCTGGGTTATAGTTGATAATGGTGGTGATATCAGATAACAAAATGCCTTTCTATTTGATCTTCCTACTCTACCTCTCAATTGATACAAATCACTTAAACCAAAATTCTGTGCATTGTTAATGATCATAGTGTTGGCATTCGGAATATCCAATCCCGATTCAACAATAGTGGTACAGAGCAGTACACCATACTCCCCTCCAATAAAATCCAGCATCACTTTCTCTAACCGCTTGTTATCCATCTGCGCATGACCAATTCCAATATGTACACCCGGGCAAATTTTTCTTAACAGTACCGCTACATCTTCAATGTCTTTGACTCTATTATGTATAAAAAATACTTGCCCACCCCTTGATATTTCATAGTTAATAGCCTCACGTATAACTTCTTCATTAAAAATATGCAGTTCTGTATCTATCGGTTGTCTATTGGGCGGAGCTGTATTTATTATTGACAAGTCTCTGGCCCCCATCATTGAAAAATGTAATGTTCTTGGAATTGGTGTGGCAGTTAAGGTTAAAGTATCAACGTTTTCCCGAAACTGTCTTAGCTTCTCTTTGATTGATACACCAAACTTTTGTTCTTCATCAATAATTAATAATCCAATATCCTTAAATTTAACATCCTTACTGACCAACCTATGTGTGCCGATCAAAATATCAATTTTGCCCTCTTCTAATTCCTTTATTGTTTTCTTTTGCTCCGCATTGCTCTTGAATCGGTTCAAATAATCCACAGTGCACGGAAAATCTTTCAACCTTTCAGTAAAAGTTTGATAATGCTGAAGCGCTAAAATAGTTGTAGGAACTAAAATTGCAACCTGTTTACTATCGCTGACAGCTTTGAATGCAGCACGTATGGCAACCTCTGTTTTTCCGAAACCAACATCACCACAAATCAATCTATCCATCGGGTTTTCCTTTTCCATATCAGTTTTTACATCCTCTGTGGACTTGAGCTGATCAGGAGTATCCTCATAAATAAATGAGGCTTCAAGCTCTGATTGAAGATAGGTATCGGGTGAGAAAGCAAAACCTTTCTGTGCTTTACGTTTTGCATAAAGTTTTATCAATTCATTGGCGATATCCTTAACTTTGGACTTGGTTTTTTTCTTCAGATTTTCCCATGATACAGATCCCAATTTATTCAATTTGGGAGCCATAGCATCTTTGCCGGTATATTTAGATATTCGATGCAAAGAATGAATATTCACATATAGCAGATCCTGATCTTTATATACGATCTTAACAGCTTCCTGCAATTTCCCATCTACTTCAATTCTTTCCAGTCCTGCAAATTTTCCAATTCCGTGATCGATGTGCGTAACATAATCTCCTGGCTTGAGCTCCTGAAGCTCCTTTAATGAAATAATTCTTTGCTTGGAATATGCCTTCCGTAATTTGAATTTATGGAATCTGTCAAAAATTTGATGATCTGTATAACATGCTATTCTTAAGCTCTTATCTACAAACCCCTTATGGATACTTAATTCAATTGCTTCATATTCTACTTCTTCCTCAATATCATTGAAAATCTCAATTAACCGATTTCTTTGCTTTTCCGAATCGGCACAGATGATGTTTTTGATTCCTTGTTCAGTGTTTTGGATAAGATTGGATACCAACAATTTAAAATCCTTATGGAAATCCGGTTGTGGTGATGATCGAAACTCAATGCTATTCGTTGCATCGAAGTAAAAGTGCGGTCCAAGTTCAACTATTGAATGTTGCTCTAATCCGCCTAGCAATGCATCAGCACTCAAAAAATAGCGGTCCGAATTTTTAAAAATTTGGTTTACCTCATCGTAATTAGCCCACGATTCGTCAATATCATGATCATTTAATTCAGCGCAACTCTTTGTAATAACTTGCTTCGAAAACTCAACATCCTTTATCCAAACGGTAGTACCTTCAGGTAATAAATTTAAAAATGAGTCGTATTGCGCATTACTCTCATCAAACTGAATTTTGGGAATGATCACTGCTTCCGATACTATCTCAACAGAGGATTGGGTTTCAGGATCAAAGGTTCTTATCGATTCTATTTGATTCCCAAAAAACTCAAACCGAAAAGGAAGTTCATTAGAAAACGAATAAATATCAACTATTCCCCCTCGCACTGAAAACTGACCAGCTTCATACACATAATCTGATCTCTGAAAATGATTATCGATCAATAATTCTGCTAAAAACTCCAATTCAACTTCTTCATTACTTCTCAGCTTAATAGTCTTTGCTTTCAGCGATTCTTGATTGACGATTCTTTCTCCCAAGGCATGAGGAAATGTAACGATCAAATTTGTTGAATTCCCATTTTCTGAAATTTTGGACAAGGTTTCAATCCTTTCCAGTACCAGTGCATTGCTATAAGAATCAGGGAAATAGGGCCTCTTGAATGCACTAGGGAAAAAGAAAACATTACTCTTTTTAGCCAGATTTTGGAGATTATTAAAAAAGTAGGCAGCTTCTTCTTTTTCTGACAGCACAAACAAATGAGTTCGATTCACAGAATCGGCAACAGCAATACTTAAACAAGCATCCATTGACCCAACCAAGCCCTTTAGCTGAATTTTTTGCTTGTCCTTATCTCTAAGCAGATTGCTTATTGTTTCTACCTCAGTAGTTTCGCGGTAGTATTTTAGTATATGTTCAGATTCCATCTAAGTTCAGAGATCGATATAAAATTTTCATGTATTCGCTATATATTTCAATTAGGCCTTGCTCTTGTTCCCACCAGGCATCCATCTTGAAACTTATAGGGTTTGTAGGTAAGATCATCAAATTGATTCCATGTTGCTCAAATTTGTCTCTTGCCAAGTCATTGATGTTTTTGGTTTTATACATTTCTATTGGTGCTAACACCTTGCACAGATCATTTCTATCACAGTAGGAGATAATGGAATCTATGTATTCCCTGATTCCCTTGGGCTCCCTGATAAGTACTATTTTATCTTTCGGAATTCCTTTTTGAATTAGCGCTTGCTTAAAAGTATCAGCGCTTGAATATTCTATTCCCAATGCTCTCAGATCCATCAAACTGGCATTTCCTAAAATAATTATTTTCTCTCCTAATCCTTGTTTATATAAAGCTTCGATCTTTTCCAGGTTGTAATCAACTAACCAAATTAGATCAGCACGTTCAATTTCATCTTCAACCACCAAATAATTTCCTAATCCTTTAAGAATAGGAACTTTAAGAAGGTAGACAGATAAAACAATTACTATAATGGAAATTAACGCCTTTTTCATTAAGGAAAATTCTGAAGGCAAAATTAATAAAAGGTAGGTTATAAATGGAAAGTTAACTAATCAGTTTGAAGAACGAAGCATTTGAATTACGTCATTGCGAAGGAGGAACGACTGAAGCAATCTCCGACTTTGAATTACCGTAGGAGATTACCACGTCACTTCGTTCCTCGCAATGACTTGTAAAACTGAAGGATTATTCCTTCAAAATAAAAATGAACTGACCACCTTCATCTCCTGTATTTTTAATAGACTGGAACTTAGGAGATTGGTTTGAGTTATTAATTACAGGGATCTTTATGTCCGCATAAAGCTGACTGGCATCAAAAAACTTACTTGTATTTTCTTTTAGTGATTTCAAAAGGTAATAAGCAAAAACTGAATGCCCGTCCTGGCCTCCATCCATAACCGGCTCAATACCACCTGAGGTTATTGCTTGTCGCGATGCTAAATTATGAACTAAATTAAAGTAACGCTCCGATTCTTCGAAAGGGACAGAAACTGTGTGCCCGCGAAACACATCGCCACTAAAACAAGCATCAGAAACAAGTAATGTATGTTTAGACTTTATACCTCCTAAAAATGTTTGCAGATCATTGTTAGAAATAAATTCAGAGGTAGACTTGGAGCTTGCATCAACAGGAACCCAATAACCTTTGTTTAGTTCATTTTTGAATTCACCATGCCCGGAGTAATAAATAAAAACATTGTCATCCTTTTCAACATTGGCAACTAACCATTCCAGCTTTTTGATGATGTTCGCTCTCGTAGCATCCTCATTCAGTAATGTAATAGAGTGGTCTAACTTATATTTTTCGGTCAAAAGATCATTAATAGCATTAGCATCATTTACAGCATTATTCAAAGATTCCCATTCTCCTTTGTAAGTATCAATACCAATTACTAATGAATAGTACTTACCTATTTTCATTTCCTTTGCCTTGGTAACATTTAGTCCTTTTAATGGATCTCCACCACGCAATGTTTGATCCTTATAATGATCCACTCCAATGTTAACAGCCATATCAGCACCTTCTACTTTTATTTTATATTTAGAAGCAACTCGAACATTGATAACTGTATTTTCCGGGATCTCAGCATTTTTTCCGGGTATCAAAAGAAACAGAAGGTTCGGACCAGGCATTACAAAACATCCTATGCAAAATAGCGTCTCAACAATATCACGATCATCACCCTTTATTTTATATTCATCTGTTAAATTGATCAATTGTCCATCAACAGCTGTTGTAGACAGGAAATGCAATTCAACCTTCCCGCCTTTACCTCTGACTTTTGCTTTCCTTCGTTCCACTTCAACTTCAACTGCTGTACCCATTTCGATGAGAACATTTCCATCTAGATCCAAAACATTTTGATCGACAATAACCTGGGCTACAACATTTTTCTTACTGTTTAAGTCATTTTGAGTTTTAACCCTTATAGCAGATCCGGAATTAATGATCCCTACTTGTGCATGAGCACAAATCCCAATAATTAGCAATAAACAAATGATATTTACTCTGGCAAGAAGCATGAACATATATAGTCAAATTCTATACCAAAGCTACAGAATATGCCGTGATTTTAC
>JAESSM010000045.1 GCA_016764115.1 Bacteroidia bacterium
AATACTCATGTTTATAACTTCGGTGCTGAGCCTTTGACCTTTACCAAGTGGTTTAAATTTCTGAACAGCAACGGCATTGAATCTTTGACCATGACTCAACTGATGAAACAATCCGGATGCGGAAGTACGTCCTCGATCACTGAAAACAGCAACTTATCAGATCAATTATACATTTATCCTAACCCTTCCAGAGGGGTTATTCATTTTGGCTCCTTAAATGATGCAAGCTGGAACGAATACCTGCTAATAAATTCCTTAGGCAAGGTGATTCAAAAAGGAAAATTTATTTCTGGCAGCTTAATTGTAAGTGTTGAATTGCCAGCAACCGGCATCTATTTACTGATGGTTAAAGATGGTAGAGGAAAAGAGAGGTCGAAGAAAATAGTACGGCTCTAAACAACTGCATTCTAATACCAATTGCTCAACTAAGCATTGAGTAAAGAAACAAGCACCTTCCATAGTCGTTCTGCTGTGTAGATTGCGCATTATTTTGATACTCCATCAAATGTGATTATAAAATAAACTCAATTCGAACATTTCCTTGATTATTTCGTTTACCCTATTTAATTTTCAGGATCATGAAACTATTATTAAAAATAATCTCCCTAATCTTAATTTATACTAACTGTTTTGGACAATCCCCTCCCTCTAATTCGTTTTTTGTAATACATTGTGATCCCGGATATGCTGACGTTATGCACTATAAGAAACTTCAGCAAATGATTGATACAGCCTCTGCTCACAATGTACCATTAACGATTGAACTTTCTCCACCATGGGTGAATTTCATACTAGCAGACCCTGTGAAATTAGATTCCGTAAGGTCTTGGCAAAAAAGAGGACATGAAATAGCTGCTCACCATCATGGTGTTTACCATTGTTTTTGGGATAGTATTACGAATTTTCCTATCGACTCAATTATAGCTAACCAACCAGCTGGCCCACAATGTGACAGCGGTATACTTTCCGGTGCAATGAAAACGTTCTGGGATAATCTTGATACAATTGCCGGAGATTCTTTAATGCTCTCCTGGGGGTCTACTGATGATTACCCTGCTGTAGACTTATATCCTAATATTCCATACCGAACATCTGGTGGTAGAGACAGTGCTGTACAAGGTTTTTCTAACATCTATTTGGCAACACATGGCCCTACCACTGTGGGGGCTACAACATATGGGCCTTATACCACATGTTCAATAGATTATTATTTCATTGAGGATATTACCACCGTTCAAGAGGTGAGGGATCTCTACAATGACAGTACTGGATATTCAAACATGTACAATACCGTTGGAGTAGTTACTCATGTTTTTAATTTTAAACAAGCCTTGGCAGCTGCACCTCCAAATTATTATTACACGTGGATTAACTTCATTAAAGGCAAAGGATGCCAAACCGTTAGGGAAATACTACGCAAAAGCAGCGTTTGTAGTAGTGTAGGAATAGAAAAAATCAAAACAAATGCAGACTTTAAGATCTATCCTAACCCTGCCAGCACAACATTATACATTGTTCCGAACGAAGGACATGGAAATAAGGATTATCAAGTGGAAGTGTACAATATTCTTGGACAGAAGTTTATTTCTGAACAAAGTCCAAATAGCTTAAAAATTCAGAACCTTGAAAATGGAGTTTACTTTGTAAAAATCACTTCTGAAATAAATGAGACCAGTATTCAAAAATTTGTAAAACAATAATTTATAATCCAACTTCTGGTGCAAGCATCCGCTTGTGTCAATGTAGTCACATAATTAATAATTCAATTACGATATATCAAAACCTAATACCATGAAGAAATTTATTTCAATGCTAACATTAGTACTTGTGTTTACAACAATGTCATTTGGTCAAGTTGATAAAGAGTACAATGAAACATTAAAAAATATGTTTGATGTATCAGGTACAGAAGAATCCTATAAAGCAATAATAACCCAAATGGTTACCATGTTTAAGCTTCAATATACTGATGTAAGAGAAGAAGTTTGGGATGAATTTGAAAAAGATTTTTTAAAAACATCGTTAAATGATCTTGTTGAAATGTTGGTTCCTATCTACATTAAATACATGACAAAAGAAGATTTAGAAGCATTAATAGTATTCTATGAAACTCCGGTAGGGAAAAAGTTTGCAAAAAATACGCCTTTGATTATGCAGGATTCCATGAAAATTGGAGAAGAATGGGGAATGAAAATTGGAGAAAAGTTTGTTAAAAAAATGAAGGAAAAAGGACACTAAATTACATATGCCATATAGTGTAGATTGGTTCTACACCTCAATATATAATCCCGCCTTAACATTTTCCTTTTTATTTCGTAATTTACAGATTAACCCTTTATGTTTATTCAAATTGGGGATAAACAACATGATGTAAAAATCATTTAACATTATTCTATTACTTATTTGGTGGTGTTCAATTGAAAATCAAAAAATAATAACTCAACTAATAAAAAAATAAAACCATGAAAAAATTAATAACATTAGTGATCGGAATTATTTTTATTTGTCAATCAGCATTGGGCCAAGACACTTGGTCACCTATTGTAACTGATGGGTTTGGCTCAAAGCTAAATAACAGTGTAAATGAATTTGCTGTATTTAAAGATACCCTTTATGCTTGTGTGGCAATAACAGGTTCTGGAATTGCAGAAATTCACCGTTCGGGCACGGGTGATGCCGGTGATTGGAATCCCGTTACCTATGATTCTCAAACAACAAATATTAAAGGTATCCCTTCAATAAACACAACTACTCTTGGTGGTGGATACATGTGGATAGAAACTGGAAACGCGGTTGAGGGAACACAAGTTTATCGAACACAAAATGGCAGAGATTGGATTCCGATTAGTAAAAAAGGATTTGGAAACTCGGCCAGGTGGTCTCCTTCACCTAGTATGATCTTGTTTCAGGGAACAGGTGATTCCATTCCATATCTATATGCCGGGGCTGGTTCTCATGGTGGGGCTGCTAAATCACAGGTTTGGAGAGCTCCATATACCGATAGTGATTCAACGAAATGGGATTTGCTTGTAGACTTTGGTACCAGGGATACGAATTGCACTCAAATTACCTATTTCCATACGTGGAATAATAAGATCTATTTTGGTGGCAATGGAGATAGTCTTCTCTATGAATCTTCGAACGGAACTACCTTCGTAGCAAATACAGGAGTTGCTAGCGACTTTTTAACTTCCGATCAGTTAATAGCATGTATGGTAGATTTTAATGGTTATTTATATGCTTCTACAAATAATCAGGCAATTGGAGGACAACTATGGAGAACAAATGATGGAAATAGCTGGCAAAATCTCACAAGTGTAATTGACGGGTATGATGGTACAAGGGACGAAGAACTTCACAACATGGATACTTCTAACGGATATTTATGGATAACTCCGTATACGCGTGTTGCTAATTCCAATGGTTCACCAATTTTTCGATCTACTGATAGTACAGGAACAAGTTTCATTCAGTCCAATACAGATGGTTTTGGAGATTCCAATAATGATGGGGAAAACGCTGTGAGCATTGGTTTTAAAGGACGCCAATATTTCGGTGGCCCCAACAGTACCGATGGAGGACAAATTTGGCGTACGGATGTGTTATCGGGAATGAAGAAAGCCACCGAACTCAATTGTCACTCAATTCTAAGCCCCAATCCTTTTACAGATAATGCTGTTATCAGTGTATCCCACGAATGTTCTGGGATAACCAATGTTGATATTTACGATATGACAGGCCGGCTTATCAAAACGATTACTGGCCTACGTGACAACAAAGTAATAATAGCCAGAGGAACTCTTCCAACAGGTATGTACTTTTATAACTTGCAAACAACTGACGGAACATCAAAGGCAGGGAAATTGATAATAAAATAAATCAAAGATCTACAACAAAGCGTTTTCTGTAAACATTTCTTGAGGATTAGATAAATAGATATGCCAAAAATAAATTTCACACCATTCCCAAGTTTGACAACAGAACGATTGACTTTAAGACAACTAAAGGATACAGATGACTTTGCAATATTCTCATTACGCTCTGATGCTAGCGTTAATAAATATATAGATAGACCGACATCAACAACTATAAACGAAGCAAAGCAGTTTATCATAAAAATCCATGACGGCATAAAACAAAACAAATCAATTTATTGGGTAGTGTGCTTACAAGACGATCCTAGTCTAATTGGTACCATCTGTTTATGGAATTTTTCGAACGACAAAGCTTGTGCGGAACTAGGTTATGAATTAAACCCTTCTTCTCAGGGGAAAGGGCTAATGGACGAAGCATTAAAAAGTGTCATCAACTATAGTTTTCATGCTCTAGGACTCAATACAATCGAAGCGTATACACATAAAGATAATGTGGGTTCAACACGGATGCTGGTTAAAAACAAATTTAAACATGCTCCCGATCGAATTGATTTAGACAATAGCAACAACCTCATATACTATTTAAACAACACCAACCACATAAAAAACCCCGTTTTAACAAAACCTAAATTACATTAATCATGTGGCTGGTAAGAACCGTTGGGATCAGAATAAATAGAAATGTATAAAATAATACTTGATTATAAGTGAAGGACATGAATATCCCCAATCTGGATTTGCCAAGAGTAGTAATTATCGGCTGTGGCTTTGCTGGCCTTAAGCTTGCTAAAACGATTAATAGCAAACATTATCAAATCGTTCTCCTTGACAAAAATAATTTCCATACTTTTCAACCTTTAATGTATCAAGTTGCAAGTTCCGGACTTGAACCTGATTCTATTGTTTACCCTGTGCGAAAGGTTTTTAAAGGGAAAAAGAATTTTCATTTCAGAATGGCTGCTGTTCAGGGTATAGATACCGAAAACAAAGAGATTCTTACCACTATAGGATCACTAGAATATGATTATTTAGTAATAGCTACCGGTGCTATCTCCAATTTCTTCGGAATGAAGAATATGGAGAAATATGCCTTTTCCATGAAGAGCCTCGTGGAATCTTTAGATTTAAGAAGTGTCATTCTGCAGAACTTTGAAAAATCTTTGAATACTTCAGATCTTAAGGAAAGAGAAAGTTTAATGAGTTTTGTAATAGTCGGGGCTGGAGCAACAGGTGTGGAACTGGCCGGAGCTTTAGCCGAACTAAAAAAACATATTCTTCCTAAAGATTACCCAGATTTAGATATCAGAATAATGCAGATTCACATTATTGAAGCTGCTGACAGAGTCCTTTCAAATATGAGTATGGAGGCTTCAACAAAATCTAAAAAATTCTTGAAAGATATGGGAATCAACATTTGGCTAAACACGGTAGTAAGGGATTATGATGGTACCACAGTTAGCACAGATAAAAATGAATTTAAGACGAAAACATTGATATGGTCGGCAGGCGTAAAAGGAGCACCAATTAAAGGCCTGAATGCAAGATTAACCAGGGACAATCGAATAATTGTAGATGAATTTAACAGGGTCACAGGGTATAAGCATATTTTTGCTTTAGGTGATGTGGCGTGTATTGAATCAGAACAGAATGGTAACGGACATGCCATGCTTGCTTCGGTTGCAGGACAACAGGGGCTACACTTAGGCAAGAACTTAAATAGTATATTAAAAAGTCAGGAAATGACACCTTTTCATTATAATGACAGAGGCACCATGGCAACAATAGGTAGAAATCGGGCAGTAGTAGATCTTTCTTTTGTAAAGTTCGGTGGAATGTTTGCTTGGTTCGTTTGGATGTTTTTGCACTTACTGCTCTTAGTTGATTTCAGAAATAGGTTGATTGTTTTTGCAAATTGGTGCTGGAGTTACTTCAATTACGATAAAGGAGTCAGGTTAATAGTACGTAATGTTAAGAGAGCTGACTAAATAAAAGCTATAAAATTGAACTCAGTAGCCGAGCAACTGTGGGGAGGAAGAATTGAAATGATACATATAAAATGACAATAGATAAAGCATATAATTCCTGGGCAGATAATTACGATGCTGTTGAAAACAAGACTCGTGATCTGGAAAAAATTGCTGCGAAACAAACTTTAGATAGATACAACTATTCCACAGTAGTCGAATTGGGATGTGGTACAGGAAAAAATACAGTTTGGCTTGTAGAAAAAGCAAATTCAATTATCGGACTTGATTTTTCATCGGAAATGCTTCTTAAAGCGAAGGAAAAAATAAGATCAAACAAAGTTCAATTTCAACAAGTAGATTTGACAAAGCCCTGGAATATTGAGGATAATTATGCTGATCTGATTTCTTGCAGTTTGGTTTTAGAACATATTTATGATCTGAATTTTATTTTCAGCGAAGGGTTTAAAAAGTTAAAAAGCAAAGGCATATTTTACATCTGTGAGTTGCATCCGTTTAAACAATATTCAGGCAGTAAGGCAAGGTTTGAAAACGAGAATGGTATAGTGGAACTAGAGGTATTTACACATCATGTTTCAGAATATGTAAATGCAACAACCAACAATGGATTTAAAATTTTAGAATTAAAAGAATGGTTCGATAACGATGATAAAACTGAAATTCCAAGATTAATATCTTTTATATTTGAAAAACAATAAATAATAAAGATGAAAAATTTCAACTGGACAACGTTTACCAAGAGAATTGCAGTAAAAGCAGAACTCTCTGACATATATGATGCGTGGTCAAAACCATCCGAAATTGAAAAGTGGTTTTTGAGTAATGCAAATTATTTTGACGAAAACACTAATGCAATTGAAAGAGAAAGTAATATTAAGAAAGATGATACGTATGAATGGTCTTGGTATTTATATGAAATAGTAGAAAAAGGAAAAATTATCGAAGCTAATGGGAAGGATTTTTTACAATTTACATTTGCTGGTGAATGCTTGGTAGATATCAAACTATCACAACAAAATGGATATGTTGTAGTGGAGTTAACTCAAAAGAATATTCCCATTGATGATGAATCAAAAGAAGGAATTCGGTTAGGTTGTGATTCTGGTTGGTCCTTTTTTCTTATGAATTTAAAATCAGTTTATGAAGGAGGGTTAGACCTAAGAAATAAAGACGCTGATTTGAAAGGAATGATAAATAATTAAGCGAAAAAGCCAGCTATTATCACAAAACGAACTGCGTTATCAATGCAGTTTTCAAACCGTCATATTCAATTCAAAAATGCAGAGTATATGACAAGTAATGTAGAAACCCCCTGGTTAAAAATAATTGGTTGGGCTGTACTCATCCATGTTATTCTAATCGCTTTGTCTATTCTTGAGGTGGCTGTTTATGCCATGTTGATCGATCCTGGTCACGAAGAATCATTTTATCAGGCACATGCAGAAATATCTGCTCCATACATTTCAATATTTTTTGGTATTCCATTATTCAATTTCGTAGCCCGACTTCTTGCTAAAAATAAACCTGGTAAAGAGTTAATAATAGGGCTTGGATTGCCCAATGCGTATATAGTGATGGACATCATTATGTTGATTTTTGCAGAAGTTAATTGGGCGGAAAACTATGTGGTGTTGGGTGTTTCATTCACATCCAAAATTCTGGCTAGTTATGTTGGAGCAAGAACAGTAAATAGAAAGCAACAAAAATTGATCAACTCTTAGATCAAGTGTTATTCAAAACGTTAGGCTTGCCTGATTTGATTAAAAGAAATACGTAATATTTTTTCGAAATACCTCAGTTGTTTCAATTCAGAAGTAGTTACAAGACTCAACGAAATTCCCTCTTTTCCTGCACGTGCAGTTCTTCCGCTTCTGTGTGTATAGTATTCATCTTTATCAGGTAATTGGTAATGTACTACAAATGAAAGTCCTTCTATGTCAATTCCTCTTGCGGCTAAGTCGGTTGCTACAAGTAATTGTAATGTACCTTTTTTAAATGCCCTCATCACCTTATCCCTTTCTTTCTGTAGTAAGTCGCCATGAATGGCATCTGCAGCTATATTTTTCGCGATGAGTTGCTTGGCCAATTTTTTAGTAACTGCCCTGGTTTTACAAAATACCACTCCTCTGTTCTCTTGTTCCGATTTTAAGAACTTCACCAGAGCATGCAGTTTATCGACTTCCTCACAGATAAGAAACTGATGTTCTATATTTTTGTTCACAACATTTTTGCCACTCACTTCAACTCTATGTGCATCCGCAGACATGTGCTTGTTTACTATTTGTTTTATTCCATCAGGCATAGTTGCAGAAAAGAGCCATTTGCTTTCTACGTCAGGTAAAAAGCTAAGTATCTCATCCAACTCTTTTTTGAAACCCAGGCTTAGCATTTCATCCGCCTCATCCAAGATCACGGTTTTTACATGGCTAAGATCCACAGCTTTTCTTTGTACTAAATCGATTAACCGGCCCGGTGTAGCAACTACAATGTGAGTTGGTCTTTTTAAGGCATTTATTTGTCTATCTATCTGGGGTCCTCCATAAACCGCCTCGGTATAGATCTTCTCCGTGTATTTAGTAAACTTAAACAACTGCTTTGCAACTTGTTGTCCCAGCTCTCTTGTGGGGCAAAGAACTAGCCCCTGAACCACCTTACGGTTGGGTTGTATTCTGTGAAGCAAGGGCAAACAATAAGCTGCAGTTTTACCTGTACCAGTTTGAGCCTGGCCAACTAGATCAGTTTTGGAATTTAATAACAAGGGGATAACTTCATTTTGTATATCTGAAGGAGTAATAATTTTTAGCTCATTTAACCCTTTAACAAGGTTTTCGCTTATTCCTAATTGTTTAAAATTTTCCAAAACAGTTGTTTATTTAAATAGACTGCAAAAGTACGTTATTAAACATAACTTTATAAAAGAAAAAAACTTTTGGATTCACTATCTTTAGCTAAAAAACATAGTAAGTATAATAGCAATGCTCTATGGGCATACGTAGTAGCAATTTAAGATGAAAGAAATATCTGTTATAGTATTAATATTTTTCTTTTGGATATCTTGTAATGCTCAAGATAGTACAATCATAAAAGTAACTGACACTGAGCTTCACTTATTCGAGGAATATCTCAATTTAGATTCTTTGAATGTAGTCCAAGTCACCAACGATCAAGAGCCGGGAATCCAATTAATAATTTGTGGAATATTATTGAGAAAAGAAAATGGGAGCCCAATTCCTGATCAAGAGATCTATCTTTATCAAACAGACAATACCGGTGAATACCATCGCCAAATAGAAGATAATATTACATCTGCCCGTTTAAACGGAACCGTATTAACAAATAAAGAAGGACGCTTTACCATTAAGACAATTTTACCTGGTGACTATGTGACACATCCCGACACCAGACATATTCATGCCGTAATTAAGGACTCAAAACCTGAAGTGCATGATTTTTATTTTAAGCAATACGCTAAAGATTATCTGGTGAGTTTAGTTGAAGAAGGGGGAGAACATTTTCTAATTGATTTAAAAAGGATTAACAATGGAACCTTAGTTGGTTTCATAACACTTGAAGTAAAATATCTTAAATAAAAAACACCACCTACAACAAAGAATAAAAAAGCTTTTTATTCATATTGCTAGTCTGAATTTTGATGTGAAAAAATATTGGCAAATAATTCTAATATTAATTGTACTGAGTTCTTTTGTCGGAATGTTGTTTTTTATGACTCCAAAGGTAGAAGGTGAAGTATACACTATACAAGGTAATGAAACAATCCAACTTAATTCAGCGCTGGTTAAACTCTTAATAGAAGAACTAGATAGTAATGCTTTTAGCTACAACATTGAATACGAAACCCATACTGATTCGTTAGGTAAATACTTAATAGAAATAAGATATGTTCCGGTTATAGCAAATTATACAATTGTCTTTTCAAAACCTGGTTATAGTACATTAACTTTCAGAAAAAGACTTAGAAGAAGCAAGAATATTACTTTTTTTGCTGAACTTTCTAAAACCGGCCAACAGGGTGATGAAAATAAAACAGTTGGAAATTTCGATCCTAAGATCAGTTACTTCGATCCACATCCTGGTGTCGTTGTACTTTCCATATTCCTTATCTTGATCTTAACATTTCTGGCTATTAGATATAATACTTATCAATTTATTATGGATTTCTACCAACAAAAAACCGTTAAAGGTTTTGATCAGCTTAAGGAATCCAAACAAAGGGCGATTATAGAACAGGCATTTTGCTCAAATTGTCTGGCTTACAATAGTATGTTATTTGAGCGCGAGGAACATATTCAAGGAATGGTATGGTTGCACGGAAAATGTGGAAATTGTGATAGCAATATTAAGGTAAGATGGAAATAATTATAATGAAATGAAA
>JAESSM010000046.1 GCA_016764115.1 Bacteroidia bacterium
GAAAGAAGAAAAATACACCCAGCAAAAAGAAGTTAAGGTACCGGGGGAGTGGAATTACACTTTGGATAAAAATGGCAATGTAATGAAAGATGAAGAGGGCAATGATATCAAAACACCAAAGTATAAAACTATCATATGCCGAGTGAAAGAAGTACAACAACGAAAGCATGCATTAATTACAGGAACTGTTGATTACTATAACAATAGAACAAAACAATTAATTGAAGAAGTTCCTGTTACAGCAGAAACGCATTTCGATAATATTTTCGCCACAAAAGATGGTAACCTTGATGCCTTAAATGACGCAACCCGAAAAAAGGTAAATGCTTACATGAAAAATAGATTGGTGCAGTTTCCTCATGACTTTCAGATGTTGACCGATGCAGGTACGTGTTTAAAAGAGTCGGTTAAAAATATCATCTGGTCTAAAAAAGACTTTTTGAAATAAGCCTCACCTCAGTGCGAAGCATTTTCAAGTTTATTTCAATTTTCTTATTTCTATTATCCAGTTTATCAATATTTGCGCAGGAACAAGATTCCACTTCCGTTGATTCTTTGAAATGGCAACCTAAAGGTTCCATTTTTTTTGGTACTGGATTTCCTCAATTTATCAATACCGGTCTGCGACTCCAGTACAACGATAAAAGTCAAATCGGATTTCTGGTTAGTCATCATCGGGAAAATAATGCTGAAGATAAAGTAACAACAATTGCATTGGAACACTTTTCTTATTTTGGAAAACAAAGGGATACGCTGAGCAGGCCTGAATGGTATTTCAGAGCGAATTTCACCTACCTCAGCATCAATTTGAAGGAGTTTTCAAGTAATAGTAACTTTTTAGGATTGGAATTTGCCTTAGGTAAAGATTTACTTATTAAAAACATTGGAGGGCTTGGTATCGATCTGGGATTTCTTTCCATAATCTATTATATAGAAGCGGATATTGATCCATTGCTACCGGTTTATCCTACTGTTAAATTTCAGTTTTTTTTGAATGCGTTAAATCCGGATTAGTGTATTCCTTAATTCGTATAGATTCGTAATTCGTAAATTTGTACATTCGTAAATAATTCGTAATTAGTAGTACTTCATGTCAAACGAAAACTTAAACGCTTCTATCGAAAACTTATCCGCAGCAGAAAAGGAAATTGAAAGAGCACTACGTCCTACTTCTTTTGATGATTTTACCGGCCAGGATACCATTTTAGAGAACTTAAAAGTTTTTGTTCTTGCAGCTCAGCAGAGAGAAGAAGCACTTGACCATGTGTTATTGCACGGTCCACCGGGATTAGGGAAAACTACATTGGCTCATATTATTGCTAACGAGTTAGGAGTAAATATCAAAATAACCTCTGGTCCTGTATTAGATAAACCTGGAGAGTTGGCAGGGTTACTTACCAACCTTGAGTCCAGTGATGTACTGTTTATTGATGAGATCCATAGGTTAACTCCTGTTGTAGAAGAGTATCTGTATTCCGCAATGGAAGATTACAAGATTGACATTATGATTGATTCAGGTCCTAATGCCCGTTCCGTTCAAATTGATTTGCATCCATTTACATTAATTGGTGCAACAACCAGATCAGGATTATTGACCGCTCCATTAAGATCAAGGTTTGGAATTACTTCAAGATTAGAATATTATCAGTCTGAGCTTTTGACTCAAATTGTATTGCGGTCTGCCAGTATATTGAATACTTCCATAGATGATGATGGCGCCAATGAGATTGCTCGGAGAAGTAGAGGTACACCTAGAATTGCAAATACACTATTAAGACGAACACGTGATTTTGCTCAAGTGAAAGGGGATGGAAAGATCAATTCAGAAATAGCACATACTTCATTATCTGCATTAAATGTTGATGAGCATGGATTGGATGATATGGATAACCGGATTTTATCTTCCATTATTGAGAAATTTGGTGGTGGTCCAGTTGGAATATCAACCATTGCAATGGCGGTTGCAGAAGAATCAGGAACAATTGAAGAGGTTTATGAACCATTTTTGATTCAGGAGGGATATTTAAAACGAACTCCACGAGGAAGAGAAGCCACAGACCTTGCTTACAAGCACCTTGGATTATCTAGAAAAAATAACGGGGACATAAGTTTGTTTGACTAATTGTTTGTTTGACCAGCCAATATGGGTGTGTTGGGAGCTTTGTTTATTGCATATCCTTTTATTGTCACTGAATGTTCAAAGGTTTCAGGAGATAATATGTGATAAAAAGTATATCCATTAACATCTAAATTTAACCATCCATAATAAAACTTCTTGTTATCTTTTAGTTTCAATCCTATATAGAAATCAGTAGATGGTTTAGGTTTTATAAGATACGACGCCCCTAAAGGGTGGTTGGCAAAAAAATATAAGTACTTATAATACCGAAATGAGTTATTAATTGTGTCCCCTTCTATTAATATTGAAGGATCACCAATAGCAATAGAATCATCTGATAAGGTTTCTATATGTATACTAAAGGAATTATTTGTACAAGGGTCACTCATGCTCATTTCATAATATGCATATGAAATAACAACCTCGTAGTCATCAACATTGTCTTTATCCAAATCGATATAAAATGATTTACTAGAAACAGATGGATAGGGAAAATAGCAAAACCAATTGTTGTTATATGCTAGTGAATCGATAGAGGTTATTGTAGTATCCGGAAAAATATCTGTATAAATAATGTCATTGATTTGTAAATCTTTAAATTGTGGATCTTGTTTACAATTAGTTACTAGGAAAATAATAGAGAAGAAAACTAATAGGATTTGTAATGTACTTTTATGCTTGAACATTACTAAATATGGTTCCGGTTGGAACTAACGATTCTATAAATAATTCTTGCAAAATGTATTACTCCAGGTAATTTCAAGAAATATGCAAATGGTCTTGACCAGTGATCCAACAGCAGCCAAATTTCTCGAACTGCATCAGCTCCCCAATAGATTTTTCTATCAGGAGTAATTACATGTATGTATTTATTGCATGCCTCAGGTTTAATATTATCACTATGTGGAGAAGAAGCCAATAAATGACAAGGAAGAATATTTACCTTTTTTGTGTTAACAACTGTTAGCATCCAGTTAACAAATCCATTGCAGTAGTCGCAAAATCCATCGTATATAATAGTTGTCTTCATTTTTAAAAATCCTTACTAAATGAAATGTACAACATGGGTTTTCTGCCTTGCATATCTTCGTATCCCCATCCAAGGTCAGCCCTAACGAAATAACCGAGTAACCGACTTCTGGCACCTAAGCCATATCCCCAAACAATTGGATTTCTTAAGGTGGATACAGTAATTTTCAATGGATGTCTGTCAATTATATCTGTGTTAAATGCGTTTCCTTCTGAAAAAGGAGAAGCCCCAACCCATGCCGTGCCTACATCAACAAAAGAGATCACCTGAAAGTTCCTCAAAAAATCTGATTTGATAGGGCCTTCATAGAAATAAGAAATTATTGGGAAACGAATTTCAGTATTTACTGCCGCTACTTTATTTCCATTCCTAATATTCTGTTTAAAACCTCTTAGGTTGGTCACTAAAGTTTGATAAACATAATCCTGTTGGTTGGCAACTTCAATGTTTGTGTCATATTTTGGAGACAACCAATTATTGGTCCCGCCAAGGAAATAA
>JAESSM010000047.1 GCA_016764115.1 Bacteroidia bacterium
GTAGAGCCACCAATATGAGGAGATAAGGAAACATTCGGATGATCTAAAAGTTCATTATTAGGAGTTGGTTCATCTTCAAAAACATCTAACCCCGCAAATGCAACCTTACCAGAATTTAACGCTTCCAAAAGATCTTTTTCGTTAACAGCCCCTCCCCTTGCGCAATTAATGATCCCTACACCATCCTTCATCATATCAATTTCTTTCTTTGAAATGATTGGTTCCTCACCTTTATTGAATGGAGTATGAATGGTAATAAAATCACTATTCTTGATCACTTCTTCATTACTTACACCTTTAACAGGAATTTTCAATACTGCATTGGTAATATGGTTTGGGAATTCAAATATTATCTCAGCAACATAAGAATACTTATTATATGCTAGAATATCCATTCCAATTCCTATTGCTAACTTAGTTACTTCCTGTCCTATTCTGCCAAATCCAATTACACCAAGTGTCTTACCTTTCAGTTCTACACCTTTCGAATATTTTTTTTTCAGTTCTTTGAAATCAACATTACCACTTTCAGGCATTAGTTTATTGGAGTTATTTAAAAAACGTGAAGCACTGAATAGATGAGCTATAACAAGCTCTGCAACAGAAACAGAAGAAGCCCCTGGTGTATTAACTACCTTAATATTTTTAGACTCAGCATAATCAACAGCAATATTATCGACACCAACTCCAGCTCTTCCAATTACTTTCAAATTGGTTCCCGCATCAATAATATCTGAAGTTACCGTTGTTGCACTTCTTACCAACAAAGCTTCAAACCGACTAATGTGATTTATAAGATCCTCCTGGGGAATCTTATCGGTTATAACGTCAAATCCATTGTTCATCAGCCTTTGCTTGGCTGATTCAACAATTCCATCATTTGCTAATATCCGCGTCATAAAATATTTTCAGGCTTTTCCAGAAGAGTGAGCGTTAATTAAAAAGCTCTGCTGATACCCAATATCCACCTAAATTGAACAAAATCAGCATCAACTGCAGGTGTCCTAGTTAATAATAAAGGCACATCAAATCTTATTGTAAACGGTTTGATCTCCTCAATAACCCCAAGTCTATTTACCGTTAAGGCTGCTCCTAAACCTGCATCCATTCTTATATCACTAAATGCCAGTTTTTCACCAGGTGCATTGTAGTTTATTAATCCTACATCTCCAAAGAGGTAAGTATTTATTGATATTGGTTTTTTCTTTTTCTTATTCCAACTTCCTTTTTCCCAATGAATTTCATCATTGTAAAATAGTCTGTTAAATTCGAGTTCTACGTTAATAGCTGCACCAGTACCACCCTTATAAACTCTTTGCACAACACCATTTGCATCTTCTTGAGCTACTAAATAACCGGAGTAACCTCTCATGTTCAATCCTCCACCATAATGTAATACATTGGTATTCGCTCCGAAACCTCCCCAGTTTTTAGGGAATATTCCTGCAGCACTGTAAAATGAATTTTCAAACATCGTTTCAGGATTTGCACCGGCAAAATATAATGCCGATTCATTTGGCATATTGGTTCCTGTAAAATATTGCCCAAATGTTCTCATCCGAAAATCAAGCTTACCTAGTTTGCTTGTACTTATATGCGACATTGTCAATGTATGATAATCAAAATCACTAAATAATGTGCTGGAATTCAAGTCAATATTAATTTTTGCATTTCCAAAACTATAATCATATTTATGTTGATACCCCATACTTAGAATATTATTAAACTGGCCCACACTCCAGTGATCGGGATACAATAAGTAATTTAAACTAGTACTATCAGGCCTTATCATTGATTTAACAGTAAAATAGATCTTGTTCATATTGGCCCTGTCTCTCTTATCTATTTTTATCGATGCTGTCCGTAATCCTTCCCTACTAGTGATATTGAAATATATCTTTGAATTTTTGCTGATTTTGTCAATTGAATTCTGGTAACCAAATTGAAAGGAAACAAATTCATTGAAATTATCCTCTCCAATTTTTATACTATCCGCATCAATTTTGGCATTGTACCATACATCTTGAACAATGCCAGGGCTAAACCAGAGTTTTCCATTGAATAGATGTTTATACTTCATGTAATTACCATTAAAGCTGGCACCAAACCTCACCCCATCATACACATTGTACCATAAGTTCGGCCTAATAAACATTCTATATGCAGTCCAATCCAGAGGATTAGTTATTCTGCTATCAAAAGTTATAAATATTGGCAGTTTTTTACTATTATTTAACATATTTATGTCAGCCAATCTATATGAAGGGTCTATCACAACGTCCGCAATTTCTGCCGGAAGAGTAACCTGAGTAGTATAAGTTGGGTTTAATTTATCCCATCCATGCCATTTGGGCATCACTTCAACATCGTCATCTTTAACAAAATGAGTATTGGGAATGTGATACATATACCTCACACATGCATATTCATCTTTAGTAAAGATCTCAAAATCAAGCGGCATATGCATTCTACCCTTTCTTTCAAAAGTAATTTCATACTTATGCTTTCCTAAAGTATCTTCAGGAGTTGCAGGATTTTCCGGTGCTGGTTCGTAACCAATAGATTTTACTTTGGTTACTGCATAATCAATATTTTTGTTCGTTTCAAGCCACTGATCAAAGAACCAGTTTAGATCAACTTTGGTATATTCAGTAATCGATAACCTGAAATCTTCAAAGTATGGGTGGCAGAATTTCCATTGACCAAAATAGTATTGCATAGCTTCTAAAAACAGGCCACGACCCAAAACATACTCTAAATTAAAAAGCATAGTTCCAGTTTTGGAGTAAACCTGCCTATACCCTCCACCATGTTGTAACGCTCCATTAAATGCATCAGAATGAGTATTCAATGCAGGATCATTCTCCTTTATCGCATCTTTCAAATAAGAATTATATAATTTATTGTCCCTATTGGAAGGCTGTAGATAATATTTATTATAGTAATTGGATTTTACCCTTTTAGTTACTGCATAAGGGCCATCAATGTTGTCCAACCCCCAAACGGTAAGAAATTGTGTAAACCCTTCATCCAGAGAAGCCCTATAGGTTTCATTATTCCCAACCATCCCATAAAACCAGTTATGGGCAATTTCGTGAACTAACAAACCTCTGTAACCAGGATCCGTGCCATTATCTAAAGTTAACATCGGGTATTCCATGCCATCACGTGCATCTGCAACGATCATCTTGTGATAGGCATACCAGCCAAAATCCTGTGAGAATACTTTTATGATCTTAGCTGCATAACTGGCAGCATTTTGCCATCCTGAGGCATGTTGTTCTTGGGCTAATGAATAGCAAGTTATTCCGTTCCATTCAGCTTGCCCTATTCTATATAGAGGGTCAGCAGTCCAGGCAAAATCATGAACGTTTTCTGCATGAAATTTCCAGGTTTTAGTTTTAGCACTATCTTCTGGAATAATTACTGAAGGAATAGAATTTAAAGGCTTGTCTTTAAAATTCTTGATATCTAATTTAGCCATCAAATCTTCCGGAAGCACTTCATCTCTATTGGTCATAAACCCGGTTCCATCGAGAATATAATGATGAGGAAGTGTTAATTCTACATCAAAGGCTCCGAAGTCTCCGTAAAATTCTCTTCCCAAGTGCTGATCTGTTGTCCATCCAAATTTGGCATCATAAACTGATATTCTTGGATACCAATGAACACCATTGTAATGTTTGTGCCCAAAAGTCTTGTATACCTTCATTCTTCTTCTAACCTCCCCAGTACCATCAAAATAAGTCTTGAATTTTATATCAAAAGTTATCGATCCTCCACTCATTAAGGGATTGTTTAATTGAACTCTTAAGATGGTGTTATCCAATTCCATTCCCAATTCTTCCCCATCAACCTTCACGTATTCAACTACAGTTCCCAGTTTTTGAGATTCATATTTACCATATTTAGGATCTTTACCGTTATTTCTTTGGAGATTATCATAA
>JAESSM010000194.1 GCA_016764115.1 Bacteroidia bacterium
AAATTCAGTCAAAAGATCTGCTTCAACATCATTGTAAAATGATTTTATGCGCACTTCCCATTTTTCATTCTTACTTCTAAGGTAACCGGTAGAGATACAGATGATTTTTCCAAACTCAGCGTATATCCCGGCTTTGTTATAATATTCCTCAGCTGTTACATTTTCCTTTTCTCTTAAAAATTTTGTTTTCTGTGACCATAGATCCTGTATTTCAGGTGTCATTTCAGAAAACATTTCGTGAATAGGCACTGTTTCTATATCTAAAAAGAGGATATTTTTCAGATTAATGTGATCTAACATTTTTATATAAATTGTGAGAGTATGGTGTTGAATTTTTTCAGTACAAGTGGCTGTGAAAGTAGTAAATAATTCGTAGATGGGAATTTGAAAGTAAAAAATCGATAATTTACTTAAGCATTATCCCCGGTTTATTTATGAACGGAACTTGTGTGAAATTATCCTTGACAACGCTTTCGGGAAGGAAAATGTATTTTTTATCATAGAGTGCGTGGTCCTCAAAATAACTGACCCAGTATTCATTCGTAAAATTTAAGAAGCTAAAAGGAATAGATTCAATTTTAACAAATCCCTGCGCAGGAACTTCAGGAATTGAGTGTCTTTTGGGTTGCCTTTCAATTGCGTGTCTTTCAATAAAACCAGTTCCCTTGGTAGAGATCAACACTGTATCCAATGGTTTTTCTTTAAAATTTAACAGATACACATTCCACTCTTCCTTACTATCTTCAGAAGTTTCGTTTACAATGGCAAGCCCTATATCACTAGCTATATTGTGGGGGGCATCTTCTTTCATGCATTTTCGTATTGGTAGTAGTTACGAAAAGTTGATGGAAAGGTTTAACTCAATATATTTCCCTTACACCATCTATAATCGTGTAAACATCAGGAGGGTGGTTGTTGATCTTGTTTAATCTTCGGGAATGGCCCAAACGAACTACAATTAATTTCTTTTCAGGAAGAACCATAATGTATTGCCCAAGAATCCCTCGAGCATAGAACCATTTACCTTTATGATCAATGAGCCACCAGGAATAACCATAGTAATCAATTAAAGAACCAGTTTTATCCTTTAATGAAGCAGGAATGATCGAGGTATTTACGTAATCTTCAGGAACAATTTGTTGTCCATTCCAGATTCCATTGTTTAAGTAAAGCTTACCTATCCGGGCAAAATCTCTTGCATTGGAATTGAAACAACAATATGCCTTTTCGATTCCCTCAGGATTGTCAACGCTCCATTCAGCATCATTGATGGCATTAATTGGCTGCCATAGTTTATTAGCTGCGTATTCGCTTAATGACTTGCCCGTGGCACTCTCCAAAACAAATGCTAAGACCTGGGTATCACAACTTTTATATCTGTGCAGGGATCCAGGCTTTACCACAACTTCTAACCTGTTGATGAGTTTCTTTAAGTCAGTACCATAATAAGATTCAGTAGTATGTGAAACAGGGCTATAATAAACTTCCCACCAGTCCAATCCCGAACTCATCGTGAGTAAATGCTTTACAGTTATTTCACTTTTATCTCCTTTGGTGAATTCCGGAAGGTAATTACCAACTGGATCATCAATGTCTTTTATTTTCCCTTCCTTTAAAGCAATTCCTGTTAAGATACTTACAATGCTTTTTGCCATAGAGAAGGAACTGGTTAAAGAATTAATACTGCCTTCATTCCAGTATTTTTCATACCTGATAGAATCATCTTGAATTACTAAAAATGCAATTGTCTCAAGTTCTTCTAATTCTACCGTTAATAAGTCGGGTAGGTCTTTTGTATTGTAATCTTTCCCAATATTCCATTCAATTCCATCTGTTGCTTTTATGATCCTCTGCTCAAATATGTCACGGTCATTAATTCCGGCTGTGGTATATCTGAGAGCTGTGTAAACGTAAGTAGAGTCTGTAATATGTATAAGTGCAATTAAGAAGAGAATGATGGAAGTTATCCAGAGGAATGCTTTTTTCAATTTGATTTACTCCGTTTCAGAAAAATGAAAAGTTTCTTCAATCAATGTTGCCTTAAATTGTTGTTCAAAATATCCTTTAAGTTTTAGTTTAACTTCTTCGATGTCTTGTTTGGCCCCTAATTCCATTTCCATAGATGTTACTGCTTTGTCGGTAATCCCGCAAGGAACTATATTGTTAAAATATTCCAGGTTGGAGTTGATGTTAAAGGCAAAACCATGCATGGTTACCCACCTGCTACAACGAACTCCCATAGCACAAATTTTTCTAGCCTTTACAGGATCATCAACATCTAACCAAACTCCGGTCGCACCTTTTAATCGTCCAGCTGTTATACCATAATCTGCCAAAGTTTTAATAATTATTTCTTCTAAAAATCTCAGGTATTTATGGATATCTGTAAAGAAATGATCCAAATCCAGGATTGGATAGCCAACAATTTGTCCTGGTCCATGGTATGTGATATCTCCACCACGGTTGATCTTGAAGTAAGTAGCTTTTTTTTCTGATAATTGATCGTTGTTTACCAATAAATTGTCTTCGGAACCGCTTTTCCCTAAAGTATAAACGTGAGGATGTTCGCAAAAAAGTAAATAATGTTTTGGAGTATGTTGTTCAGCAGGAGAGAGGTCTCTATTTTTCAATTTAAGTGCAACGATCTCTTCAAATAGTCTTTCCTGATAATCCCAGGCATCTTTATAGTCAATATTCCCTAAATCTTGAAAAATTATGTTTTGCATTATTTCTTAAAACTTAACTCCAATCATTAAAATATCATCAGTTTGGTCCAAATCACCTTTCCACTTATCAATTGCATCTTCAACGAATTTTTGCTGATCATTAATTTCAAGCTCCTGTGCTTTTATTAGTACCTCCTCAAGTCGTTTTCCTGTAAACTTCTTAGCGTTTTCTCCTCCAAATTGATCTGTGATACCATCGGAAAAAATATAAATGGCTTCATCCTTTTTAATCTCTACCTCGTGGTTTGTAAACTCATAGTTTGGAATTTCATTATTCCCACCAATCGGAAGTTGGTTGGCTTTAATGACATTGACTTCCCAATCGGTATTTTCTTTGTTTCTCCTTACATGATATAGTGGTCTAAAAGCACCTGCGTATTCAATTTTTGCAACAGTTCCATTTTTGTTTTCACACTTCTCCAATGAACATAGTGCAATGTCCATACCATCAAATACGTCAGTATCACTTTCCAATTGATGCAGAGATGTTTGAACATGCTTGTGAAGAAGCTTAAGTATTTCCCCCGGTTTCAATACTGAAATTTCATTGATTATTTGATGAAGCAGGGTGTTACCTAGTACTGACAAGAATGCCCCAGGAACGCCGTGTCCTGTGCAATCTACTGCTGCAATAAAAACTTTGTCTTCTTTGAAGTTGAACCAAGCAAAATCACCACTTACAATTTCTTTGGGCTTGTATAATCCAAAAGAGTTAGGAAGATATTCATTTACGTATTCAGCACGAGGGAAAATGGCTTCTTGGATGTGACGGGCATAAAGAATGCTGTCTGTAATGTGTCTGTTCTTTTCTTCAATAATATTATTAGTCTCTTCCAGCTGCCTTTTTTGTTCTACTAATTCGGTATTAACCTGTTCTGTTTTTTCTTTTTCTATGGTTAGTTCATAGGTTCGATCTTCTACTGTTTTTTCCAGACGTTTTCTATCTATCTCAATACTTCGTATCCTTAATTTGTGAATTGAATAAATACTTCCCAGAATGACCAGGATCATGGAATTTAAGAACCACCAAGTCTTCCAAAATGGGGGAGTAATAGAGAAGCTGTAAATACTGGCTTCTTCATTCCAAAATCCATCATTATTGCAGGCTTTTACTTTGAATGTGTATTCACCTGCTGAAAGATTAGAATAAGTAACATAATTTTCTGTTGTGATTGGTGACCAACCTTTATCGAATCCTATCAATTGATAGCGATAAGTTACCTTTTCAGGAATGGTGAGGCTGATTCCAATAAAATCAAAAGTTACATGATTTTGTGAGTGAGGTAGTCTAAGTTCATTAGGGAGGTTTAGATTTTCACTCGATGGATCTCCGTAAGGAACTAAATTTTCTTTTTCATAAAAAAGTCTAATCCCATTAATATGGGTTAACGGAGCAACAGTGTTTTCTTTATCTTCATCAGGGTTGTATAAATAAACTCCCTTTATGGTTCCAAACCATAAATTACCTTTACTATCTTTACAAATGGAATTGATGTTACATTCAATACCCCTAAATCCTTTGTCTTTTCCATAAAACCTGAATTTTTTTTCTCCTGTTTTCAAATAGTTATAAATGTCTAGTTTGTTTATCCCTTTGATGGTTCCAAGCCATAAAAAACCATGATTATCAAACTCCATTAAAACTACTGAGTTGGCACTCAGCCCATCCTTTTCGTTGAAATTAACAAAGTCTATTTTGTTGGTGGAGTCAGGTTTAATGCTACCATCACATATTCCATTTAGGTCTTCATATTTGAGCATAAACACACCTCCCCCAAAAGTTCCTATCCATATATTTCCATCCCAATCTTCTTTTATTGTATATATATTTGGATATTCTAATCCATGATTATTATCAATATTGATAAATTCAATATTGTTAAGATCAGATTGTGTGGATGCGTCATATATGCTCATACCAGAACCTGTACCAATCAGAATTTTTCCATCTTTGGTTTCATGTAGGCAGGAGGTGATATTACCTATTAGTCCATCTTTGGTTGATAAGTTTTTAAATTTGGTTCCGTCATATACACTTATACCTCGGTTTGTTGCTACCCAGATATTATTGTGTTTATCTTCAAGTAAAGAATAAATGATATTATTGGGAAGCCCGTTTTTTTCTTTTGTATAATTACTGAATTCAGCTTTTTTTGACTGTGTATTCTTCAATATATTGATTCCACCTCTATTTGTACCGAACCAAATGTCCTCATTTTTATCTTCAAGCAAAGTCCATATAATATTGGTACTTAGCCCGTCTTCAACATAATAGTTAGTGAAATTGTTTTTGTTTAGATTGAACATATTATCAGAGGAAAACTTACTAACGCCAAAAGCAGTACCGAACCAGTAATTGCCTTTAGAATCTTCAATTATAGAAAGAACTTCGTTGTCACATAGTCCGTCTTCAGTAGTGATCATTGTGAAAGTCATATCGCTAAATTTGCTGACTCCACCATTTGTTCCGATCCATAAATTCCCTTCTCTATCTTCAATAATGGATCTTACTTTATTTTGACATAAGCCTTCATTCTCAGTGAAGGTTATGAAGTTTTTTCCATCGTACTTACTTACACCGCCATTTGATCCAAACCAAACATTTCCTTTACGGTCAACACACATTGCTCTCACAATTGGGTGTGGAATGCCGTCCTTAGTTGAATAAGAGGTAAAATTATTACCATCAAACTTACTAATACCCGCACTGGTTCCAAACCAAACATTTGATTCCTTATCAACACACATGGAATAAACTCGATTATCTGCCAGGCCATGCCTGACGGTGTAATTGGTAAAACCCATTCCATCAAACATACAAACACCACCACCATAAGTTCCTAACCATACTCTTCCTTGTTTATCGGTCACCCCAGTAAAAATAAAGTTGCTGCTTAATCCATCCTTTCTTGCATAAGTTGTAAAAGTCTTACCATCAAATTTCTTAGCTCCTGACCGAGCGGTTCCTATCCAAATATTTGCCTGGTTATCCTCAAAAATACAGAGTATGTTCTTTGCGTTAAATCCTTCCTTTTCAGTGTAATGCGTAAACCTCTTTCCATCATATTTGCTCAGCCCGCGGTGGGTGCCAAACCAAATATTACCTTTGCTATCTTCAAAAATTGTTGTAATCACATCATTGAGAAGGCTATCTTTCGCTGTGTAGGTAGTAAACTTTACACCATCGTATTTACAGGCGCCACCTCCGTAGGTTCCAAACCATAAATAACCGTCTTTATCCTGGCAAATAGTAAGTACTTGTGATTGAGGTAAGCCATCTTCAATAGTGTAAGTAGTGAAATTGTATGATTCAGCATAACATTCCCTCTCTGCTAATAGTAGTACCAGAAACAAGCAAAGGGTAATATAATACTGTATTTTTAGAATTGGCTTCATAAAATGGTGTATGCACAAGTAAATTTACGATTATTTTATGACTTAGTAATCGTATTTATTCTGCCTTTTCTGCCATTTAAGGTCTTGAAGAATGGATGATTTAGCGTTTATAGTGAATTCGTAGCTTTTATGATTCCCGAATGGGATCCACCTAAAGCGCATTTCCCAACAATGCAGATCGCGGTAGAAGTTAAATGAAGAATATCCGAATTTCTTGTTTTTGAAATCATATCCTGCATCAAACTGTATTTTCCACTTGTCGGTAAGTTTAAGTTCTCCATTAAAATTCAAAGTTTGAGTGAATTTTAATGAATCCAGAACAATATTGTTTTCTGCAAAATAATTCTTTTTGACATCTAGTTTATAGTAGAGATTTATATTCCACGGAATATCGAAATCAACATAATAGTCCATGTCTTCTTGCAACATCTCTAACTCTGCTTCAGTTCTGGTAGTTGCTTTATAACTGTCAAGTTTCTGCATTACCTGTGGATTGAAACTGTAATTTAAGGCAAGGTTGCTACTAGTTAACCGCCCTATTCTTTTGTTCTCTTTAAACTCAAACTTGTTAATTCTTGTCGCCGTGCTATCTAAACTGTAAGGATCAAAAGAACTTCCAAATTTCATGCTTATCTTATCAAAGAGTCTTGTTGTTGCAAATAACCTAATAGCGCTCATGTTAAATTCTTTTGCTGCAATGTTGTAGCTTGAACTCAAATTAAATTGTTCCAGTAATTTTACTTTCTTAATAACTACTGTTGTATCCTTAAACTGCCGAATCTTCATTTCAAGATTGTTCCTTAGGTTTAACCTTACCGTTCCTGATTCCCCATCAGGAGGACCTCCAAATATGCTATATTTCTTATCCTCAAAAATTGAATAACGATCAGTAGCTCCGATCGTATCTACTTGTACAGTTTTGTAATATCCCCAAAATTCTTTTCCAAAATCAGGGTGATATGTAAAATCCAGCTTCGGTTTCATGACATGCCTTATGGCCATCAATCGCTTACCTTTAAAATTCAACATACCAAAAAGAGTTGTACTAGCACTTATACCGCCGTTAAAATTCATTCCTTGATGAAAACCAGTGACCACCTCTTCTTCTACTCTAGCGGAATCAACGTTCCAAACCTTGTTTATTGCTTTAGGATACAACATTCCATTGTAATTGAAGCTGGGAGCAACATTGATGTATTTGAATGCTTTGAAACTTGGGAATCTAATCGGAATAGAATGTTTGATCCCATTTTGAAATTCCTTAATAGTTGCTAATTGAAATAAAGTACTATCGTATGTGCTTAATTTATTCTTTGCATTAATAGTATATGCCAAGCCTATTTCTTCGTACCACTTCAATTTTCCGACCCTTTCTTTTTTTCTTAAAGGATAAAACCTACTTACATTGAAGGCAACATCTGGGAGGGAAAAACTTACTTGGCGCGTCTGTAAGTTTTGATTATGTCTTAGATTGGAAGTGAACGAATATTTGTTTTTTCTCCAATTATAGTTGATTGAAGAGTTCATTGAATTTTTTAGAAAATCCTGAGTATTGTAGGAGTTGTTGTCCAAAAAAGTTTTTGAACCTGCATCCACTCTTGCATTAAAAGTACTATGAGGTCTTGCCTTAGGATCTTGCCTGTGATCCCATCGTATTCTAAAATCTCGAAATTCCTTGAATGATTCATCTGTTTTTTCACCTGTTTTGTTTCTGGCGTAATTAAGGTTAAATGATCCATTATAATGATATCTTCTTTTGTAAATGCTTGTAGTCTTAACACCCCAACTCCCTTTGGAATATATATCCCCTTTTAGTTTTAAATCAATATTGTCACTGATTGCGAAATAATAACCACCGTTTCTAAGATAAAAACCCAATCGATTTGATTCACCATAAGCGGGTATTACAATTCCTGATTTTCTCCCGGTTTTGTTGGGAAAAATTCCGAAGGGAATAGCTAATGGAGTAGGAACATCCGCAATGCTTAAATAAGCAGGTCCACAAACAATCTTATTATTAGGTATAACTTTTAGCCGAGACATTTTAATGTAGAAATGTGGATTCTCATCGTGGTTACAGGTGGTGTATTTCCCATCTCGAATATAAAATCCTTCATCTGCATTTTTTTTAACATCTGTTCCATGAATATATCCTTCACCTTCCTTCGTGAATACCTGAAATATTTTACCCTTTTTAGTGATGAAATTATATTTCATGGTTCCACATTTATACTCCTGACCTTCATCAATAAAAACCGGCTTATCAAACAATTTCCCGGTTGAATCAGTTACTCCTTCTGCATAGATAGTTTTCTCATCCCAATCGATTATAATATAACCTGCTTTCAGATTCATTTTTTCATACTTGATCTCAGCTTTTCCAAATAGATATGTCTTCTTATTTACTACATCAAATCGAATAGAATCGCGGGCAAAATAAATTACTTCGGTTTCAAGCCCTGAGGTCTTTTTCTTGTTGTTCTTTTGAATACTATCTTTAGCAGCGGTATCGTTTAAGGTGAGAGCTACAGAGTCTACCAAAGTGCTATCTATTGTTGAAATTGTGTCTGTAACAGTCCCATAAGTACAGAAAACATTGATAACTAAAGAAAATGTGAGTAATAACCTGGAAAATACTTTTATTATCAACTTAGTGGTATTAATTTTGCACAATCTTTTTAAACGTTAAATTCTTATCTATTTACTGTATAACTTTTAGCGTATTTAAACGTATAGAGCGGTAAATTAAGATAATAACGTATTGGTTTAATTTTTGTTTGATTCGCATTAATAATATAATTACAATGAAATTTATTTTAAAAGCCTTATTTGTTTGTGCGTTTACAGTTTTTTCGATTGTAACTTCTGCTTTTTATAATAATATCCCAGAACCGTACCGAATTAGAACTGTAATTATTGATGCAGGCCATGGAGGAAAGGATCCGGGATGTAAAGGGTCTTCTGTTCATGAAAAGGAAATTGCATTGGGTATTGCTTTAAAAGTTGGCAAATATATAGAAGAGAATCTAAAAGACGTTAATGTAATTTATACAAGAACTAAAGATAAGTTTATTGAATTGCATGAAAGGGCTGCTATAGCTAATCGAAATAATGCTGATTTATTCATTTCTATACACTGTAATTCAGGCGTTAATGCTGCTTATGGAACAGAAACGTATACAATGGGGCTTCATGTAACTGAAGCCAATTTGAAAGTAGCCCAATTTGAAAATAGCTCAATTTTAATGGAAGACGATTATACCACACAGTATGACGGTTTTGACCCCAATTCCCCTGAATCATATATAATATTTTCCCTTTATCAGAATGTAAATATGGAAAAGAGTTTAATGTTGGCATCAAAAGTAGAGGAACAATTTAAGACAAAGGCGCGAAGAAAAAGCAGGGGTGTCAAACAAGCAGGATTTTTGGTTTTATATAGAACTGCAATGCCCAGTGTTTTGATAGAAACAGGATTTTTAACCAACAAAGAGGAAGAAAAATATCTACGTTCAGAAGATGGACAATCATATATAGCTTCTGCGATTTATCGCTCCTTTAAGGAATATAAAAACGAAGTGGAGGTTTCTTCAAACTAAATAACCTCATGTTCCGTTATATTTTCAAGGTAAATCTTAACTTTAGGCCTCGAAAACAGTATAACTATATACTGGCTAGTGTTGAAGTATAGAATAGAACAATGTCATGAAAGTGTCAAATGAATTAAAAGTTGGTGTTCTAGGGGTTTTAGCCATTACCTTGCTAATTCTAGGTTATAGTTTACTGAAAGGAAAGCAGTTCTTTGTTAAATCAAAAGTAATTTATGCTATTTACGAGGATGTGAGCGGTTTATCTGCAACTAATCCTGTTCAAATAAATGGTTATAAGATCGGAAAAGTAATGAAGTTGGAATTATTGGCCAACAAAACAATCAAAGCAACTTTAAATATAGACAGAGATGTAACGGTTCCGTCAAATTCTATTGCAAAGATCATAAGTGCAGACCTTTTAGGTTCTAAAGCAATTGAATTGGTTTTGGGAGATTCTCCAGACAATGTGGAAGACGGGAGTATATTGACTGCAAGTATAGAAAAGAGTTTATCAGAATCTGTAAATGAAACGGTACTGCCGGTTAAAATAAAAGCTGAAGCACTTTTGGCTTCCATGGATTCAGTACTTACATTAGTTACGTTTATCTTCAACAAGGAATCACGTGCTAATATTGAAGCAAGT
>JAESSM010000048.1 GCA_016764115.1 Bacteroidia bacterium
GAACCTTTTATTATCTCGTCCTCAAAGTCCATTTCATTCTTACCATCTTTAACAAAAAGCTTCAAGAAATTCATCACATTTTTACCAAACATTCTGCTGGCATCATCAGGCATGCTGGATGCTAAAGCTGAATCCCCAACAATAGTAACTCCATGCTCCACAATCACTTCATCATTTTTGGTTAATTCACAATTTCCTCCTGTAATAGCTGCAAGATCAATAATTACAGAACCCGGCTTCATCTCTTTAACTGCTTCTTTTGTGATCAATATAGGCGCTTTTCGTCCAGGTATTAATGCAGTAGTAATAATTACATCTGATTTAACAGCATTTTGATGTATTAACTCACCCTGTCTTTTTTTGTAATCATCTGATTGCTCAACTGCATATCCACCCGCTGCAGAAGCATCAGCTTCCCCGCCAACCTCAATAAATTTACCACCTAAACTTTCCACTTGTTCTTTGGTTTCCGGCCTGGTATCAAATGCGTATACTTGCGCCCCAAGCCTTTTCGCTGTGGCTATTGCCTGTAATCCTGCAACTCCTACACCCATTATCAAAACTTGTGCTGGGCGAATAGTAACTGCAGCAGATGTTACCATAGGGAAAAATCTTGGCAAATGAGTTGCACCTAATAAAACCGCTTTATAACCGGCTAGTGAGCTCATAGATGAAAGGATATCTAACGCCTGAGCTCTGCTTATTCTAGGAATACTATCCAGACTGAAGCTAATTACATTTTTAGAAGCCAATTGTTGACATAACGACTCATTGGTTAGCGGCTGAAAAACGCCAATAAAAAGTTTACCTGATTCTAACAATCCTATTTCTTCTTCGGTTGGGGCTGATACTTTAATGATCACATCGGCTTTTTTCATTACATCAGCTTTTGATGCAATTTCAGCTCCAGCATCTTTATAATTATCGTCACTGAAGTGGGATCTATCACCGGCACCTTGCTCAACCAAAACCTGGTTTTCGACTTTAATCAATTTATCAGCATCTTCAGGTAAAAGTGATACCCTTGTTTCTTCTCCTGATTCTTTTATTATACCGATAATCATATCCTAAAATTTTTGGCAAATATACAATTTTTGAATAAAGAATAATCTAATTTTTAAGGCCTCTGCCAACCTTGATAATTTTTTTGTCTTTTTTTAATTGACTAAGTAGTTTGTCCAGCACCCCGTTTATGAATATTTTACTCTTGGGAGTACTGTATTCTTTCGAAATTTCAATGTATTCATCCATAGTAACCTTAACTGGAATAGTTGGGAAATTCAATAACTCACACAATGCCATTTTCATGAGAATATTGTCTAAAACAGCTATTCTGTCTGAATCCCAGTTTTTAGTTTTTGCCGTTATCATTTCCTGATATTCTGAATCATTGATAACCGTATCACCTAAAAGATTTTTTGAAAATTTTAATTCCTCATCCCAATCATCATTAAGATCAATATGTCCATTACCTTTGATCGGTTTAATCGATAATCTTTTGATTGTGCTAACTATGGATTTTATGATTAAGTTCTTGTCTGTTTGCCAATTGATGTAATTGTCTTCCATTGTAGAATTGAAAAACTCTGATTTTCTAATTACCTTATTGACCAGAAACAGAAGAAATTGTTGGTCTTGAGATAGATCGGTTGCTTTAAGCTTAAGTCGTTCATTAAACTTATTCCTATCTTTTGCTGATCTGTATAGAGAACTCAGCATTTCTTCATCAACCAATGTGGGGAAACGTTTATTCTCTAACTTCTTTAAAAAAGCCTTGTCTTTACGAAGTAATTGAATTGCTTGATTTTTATGAAATTCAGTAGGCTCTGATAATATTTTCTTTTCAAACAGGCTATCGATATAATTTATAAGCTCAAGAAGGGTGTAAAAATAGAAGTAGTAAAGCTCAGCAATAGAATTAATACTTGTTATGAGGTTTTTCTCACAAACTCTAATGTCAGCATCGGGAAGTTGGTTTCCAAAAGCATATAACGCTTGTAATACCTTAATGCGTAAATGTCGTCTGCTAAGCATAATTTAAAAGAACAAATAGAAACTAATATATTAAGAATCGATGAAGAAGATTATTGTAATTTAACCTTTTGCCTCATCAACTCTTTTTTGAGCCAATTCTAAAGCTGCTTTATGTGTTGAGATATTTTCTTTCTTAGACTTTTCATATATCTCTAACGTTAAATTATAAATATTCTCTGTGAGTTTCAAAGTTTCTTTCCTGTCATATCCTTTAATCTCCGAAAAAACGTTTATCAATCCACCGGCATTTATTAAGAAATCAGGTGCATATAATATCCCTTTCTCAATAACCATCCTCCCATGAATATTTTCATCTTCTAATTGGTTATTGGCGGCTCCGGCAATGATGCAGCACTTCAATTGATTTAATGTTTCTGTATTAACAGTAGCACCTAAAGCACATGGTGAATATATATCCATGCTCACATTGTATACTTCTTCAGGTGAAACAACAGTTACATTTTTATAATTATCAGTAACAGTTTTTAAATTATCTTCATTAATATCACAAACTATGATCTTAGCATTTTCTTTTGACAGATGCTCAACCAAGTATTGCCCTACATGACCTACTCCTTGAACCACAATGGTTTTGTCGCTAAGGTCATCATTTCCCCACATTTCCTTAACTGAAGCCTTTATCCCCATATAAGTTCCATAAGCTGTAACAGGTGAAGGATCACCACTGCCACCCATAGATTCGGGGATGCCTGTAACGTGTTTTGTTTCACTACTAATGTAGATCATGTCTTGCTCACTGGTTCCAACATCCTCAGCAGTGATGTACTTTCCTTTTAGGCTTTCAATAAATCTGCCATAGCATTTCATTAAAGCTTCCGATTTGTCCCTTTTAGAACTTCCTATTATTACTGCCTTTCCACCACCAAGTTCTAATCCTGAAATAGAAGCTTTATAAGTCATGCCTCTTGACAATCTCAATACATCTCTAATGGCTTCCTCTTCTGTCTTATATGACCACATCCTGGCACCCCCAAGAGCAGGTCCAAGAACGGTATTGTGAACAGCAATTATTGCTTTTAAACCAGTTTCTTCATCATGGCAAAACTCAACTTGTTCATGATCAAATTCCGGCATATTGCTCAGGCTCGATTTCAAATCTTCAAAGGTATTGACTTCTTGTGTTGCTAACATTTCTACTAGAATTTATTAAGTGATAATCTTTTTAAAGATATTGTAACTTCGTGGCAGCTTTCATGGAAAAGCGCAGCAAAAGTAACATACCTCAATAAAATATACAAATCTTAATTTTATTGAGAACTCTATAGCTGTCACTTCTAGGGTCAAACTAACAAAATAGTTTTATGTTAAACCTAGTGGGTAAATAGAGTTTATGGGTTTATAAGTTTAATGGTTTATGAAATATTCATTTGAAAATTTAGAGGTTTGGCAGAAGTCAAGAAAATTGGTAAAGGCAATCTACAAAACCACCGAAAAATTTCCAAAAGAGGAAAAGTTTGGCTTGACAAGTCAAATCAGAAGGGCTTCCGTTTCTGTCAGCAGTAATATAGCCGAAGGCAGTACTCGATGGAGTAAAAAAGATAAGGCTAGGTTTTATGAAATTGCATTTGGCAGTCTTATTGAAATTCTAAATCAATTGATTTTGTCTAATGACTTAGGATTTTTGACAACTAATAAACTTAAAGAACTACGTAACGATATTGAAAGTATTGGTAGAATGTTAACTGCTCTTTACCAATCAACAAAAAACTAACTTATAAACCTATAAACCATTAAACTTATAAGCCAAAAATCATAATATCACATTTTTTACTTTACGAACCTAAGTTCACATAGGGCCCACAAAATGAAACCATTAAAATATCTAAATAAATTTATTTGGAAGTATAAGTATCGCTTCTTGCTGGGAGTATTGTTTGTAGCTATTTCAAACATATTTGGCGTAATACCAGCTCAAGTAATTAGACTAGCAATTGATCTTGTTAGTGATACTATAGAAATTTATAAGCTTTACAATGGCTTTGAGCTTCAAAGTGAATTGCTAAGTTCCTTTAATTTCGTTTTACTGTTTTTTGGTGCTGCTGTGCTTGGTTTAGCATTGGCCAGGGGAATATTTCTCTTTATGATGCGACAAACCATGATCGTAATGTCAAGGTTAATAGAATATGATCTTAAAAATGAGATCTATAATAAGCTTCAAAATTTATCCACCGCATTTTATAAGAAAAGTAATACCGGAGATCTTATGGCGAGAGCCAGTGAAGACGTAAGCAGAGTAAGAATGTATCTTGGTCCAGCATTAATGTATACGGTTAACGTTGCGGTACTTTTTGTTTTAGTAATTACTACAATGTTAAGTGTTAATGCAAAACTTACTTTGTATGTATTAATTCCGCTTCCTATTTTATCTATAACTATATACTTTGTGACAAGTATCATAAATGAAAAAAGTGAAAAGATACAAAGGCAACTGTCAATACTATCTACGTTTGCTCAAGAAACATTTTCCGGAATTCGTGTTTTAAAGGCTTATGTTAAAGAGGAGAACTCTATCAATAGGTTTGATATTGAATGTGTTAAGTATAAAGATAGATCGTTAGAACTTGCAAAAGTTCATTCTCTTTTCTTTCCATTAATGATCGTACTTATTGGTCTCAGTACGTTGCTAACTATATATGTAGGAGGTATGGAAGTAATAAATGGCAATATTACTCCCGGCAATATTGCCGAATTTGTGGTTTATGTTAATATGCTTACCTGGCCTGTATCAGCGATTGGCTGGGTTACATCTCTAGTACAAAGAGCCGCAGCTTCACAGGAAAGAATTAATCAAATATTACAAGTAACTCCGGAAATAGCCAGCTTGACCACTACAAGAGACCATATTCAAGGTGCTATTGAATTTAACAAAGTCTCTTTTACATATCCTGAAACGGGAATTGTGGCTTTAAATAATGTTTCTTTTAAAGTAAAAGAAGGGCAATCCTTGGCAATTATTGGAAGAACAGGCTCTGGAAAGTCAACTATTGCCAACTTGATCACTAGAATGTATGATGTTATTGATGGAGAATTATTAATCGATAACAAATCAATTAATAAAATTGATCTCAATTATTACCGAGAACAAGTAGGGTATGTGCCGCAGGACGTATTTTTATTTTCTGATACAATTTCGAATAATATTGGGTTTGGTATTAATGCAGATGTCGGGATTAAAACATTAGAAGAGGCAGCAAAAGATGCTGGTATTCACCAAGACATAACTGGATTTTATGATGGATATGAGACAAGGATCGGTGAGCGGGGAGTTACACTATCCGGTGGGCAAAAACAAAGAATCTCTATAGCTAGAGCCACAGTTAAATCTCCCAAAATATTAATTTTTGATGATTGCTTATCAGCGGTTGATACCAAGACTGAAGAGCTAATTTTAAATAGTTTGAAGAGAATCATGCAAGGCCGAACTACCATAATAATCGGGCACAGAATATCATCAGTAAA
>JAESSM010000049.1 GCA_016764115.1 Bacteroidia bacterium
CAATCAACTAACTCATCAACATAGGGGTCCACTATATTCGGGTTTGCCAATGCCGTGAACATCGCGAACAAGAATGCGTTAGCAAGTAAAATAAAACTCATGTATCGATTTTTACTCATTAATAATTTACTTCCAAAAAGGTTATACCTCATCCACGCCACAATTTGGCTTTAGCTTATATTTTACGTTGTATTTTAATATTTGTTGCAATAACATTATTTATAATTGCTTATCGGTGATTTTTCAAAATTCCTGATAATATAAAATCCATGGAAATAGAATATAATTTTCCGTTCATACTTGTGATAACCTACTGAATACCAACTATTAAGGTGTACGTCAATTTAAACCGTAATGTTTAGCATTTTCGGTAACAATTTTAAGGTATTATCGGGTAAAACGATGGCAATAAATAGCATCTAATTAGATCAAAAATGGATTGTTTAGTTTTTCAAACCCAATTGCCGTTTCGGGACCATGTCCTGGATAAACTGTCAAATCATCATCTAATAGAAATAATTTGTTCTTGATACTTGAGATCAAAGTATCATGGTCACCACCCGGTAAGTCAGTTCTACCAATGCTTTGAAGAAATAACACATCACCTGCTACTGCAAATTTTTCAATCTTATTATAGAATACTATGCTACCCGGAGAATGCCCCGGTGTGAGCATTATTTCTAATTCTGAATCGCCAAATTCAATCGTATCATTTTCTGTCAAAAATACCTCAGGTTCCGGTGATTTATCACAATTAACCCCCCAAATCATTCCAGCCTGATCAGCAGCATGAAGTACAGGAAGATCTAATTCATGCATTTCCAATTTTAAATCATATTTTTTTGCAATAAATTGGTTTCCGAAAATATGGTCTATATGGCAATGCGTGTTTAACAACTTTACCGGAGTTAGATCATCTGTTTCAATGTACTTCACAAGCATGTCTCTTTCATAACTTTCATAGCAGCCCGGATCAATTATTATACATTTCTTTGTTTTATCGGATAAAACATAAGTATTTTCCTGAAATGGATTAAATGTAAAAGATTGGATATTTATCATGGTGAGTCTTATTGAATATTTTACCAATTATAGAATAATTCTGAGTTTTGATAATAATAAAAATTAACTTATTTTAGATATTTATGTCACAAACCAAAAGTAGAATACGTTATGAGTTTGAGGCACGTTAAGTTTATGTGATTGAATTATACCTCAATTAAAGATTTGTGAAAAATATATTTGTCATAATATCATTTATCCTGTGTATTGCTACAAATACATTTGCTCAGCATCCGCAAGGATTACAGACAGATTTTGGGAAAAACAGGATCCAGTATCAGGACTTTGCGTGGAACTTTTATCGTACCGATCAATTCGATACTTATTTCTATTTAGGAGGTAAAGAGTTAGCCATCTACACTGCCGAATACGCACAGATCACTTTGAAAGAAATTGAAAAACTGATGGACTACCGATTATCCGGTAGGCTAATATTTATCATTTACAACAAGTTATCGGACTTAAGGCAATCTAATCTTGGAATACCTGAAGAACAATATAACATTGGAGGACTTACAAAAATAGTTGGTAACAAGGCCTTTATCTATTATAACGGAGACCACGACCATCTGAACAATCAAATCCGAAAAGGTATATCAAGGATTATTATCAATGAAATGCTCTTTGGTGGAGACATTAAGGAAATGATGCAAAATGCCACTTTATTAAATTTACCCGATTGGTATATAGATGGTTTGACATCTTTCATCAGCGAGGATTGGAACATTGAAATGGACAACTACATGCGAGACGGAATCATGTCAGGACAATTCAAAAAGTTCAACCAATTTAAAGAGCAAGACCCGACACTAGCCGGCCATTCTATTTGGAATTACATCGCTCAAAATTATGGTTACTCTGCTATTTCTAATATTATTTATATGACCCGAATTAATAGAAACATTGAAAGTGGATTTCTGTTTGTACTTGGTGCATCTTTGAAAAAATTAGGATTGGATTGGTTAAATTATTATCAAAATATTTATACCAATGAAGACACTACAAGGACGCTTCCTGACCTTGAGCCAATATTTATAAAACCAAAAAGATACACTATTTATAATCAATTCAAAACAAGTCCGAATGGACAAAAAATAGCTTATTCAACTAATAAACAAGGCAAATATAAAGTTTGGATATATGATATCGAACGTAAACAGAAAAAAAAGATACTAAAGTTTGGATACAAAGCTCCAGAATACATCAACAATACTACAATTCCCATTTTGAGCTGGCATCCATCAGGAAGAATGATAGCCATTGCATATGAGAAGAAAGCGGAATACTGGATAAGCCTCTATGAATTAGAAAGCGGGGTTTATACTGATATTCCAATGCGTAGTTTTGAGCAAATTCTTGATATTGATTATGCCTACGATGCTAAAACGATCGCACTTGCGGCTGTGCAACGAGGGCATTCTGACATTTTCCTTTTTAATGTAAATAGCAGAACACATAAAAAGATAACCAATGATATTTATGATGATAACCACCCACGATTCATAAGAAAGTCATGGCAATTGGTTTTTGACTCTAATCGACCTGATGATTCCTTATATACGGTTCTTGAAACTGATTCTGTTCGATTTCAAAACAAGCATGACATATTTTTATACAATCAATCCAATATAGAAAAACCGTTAACTCAATTGACATTTACTCCAAATATTAATGAGACTCAGCCCATTGAATTCGACAGTTCTTACATAGCTTATCTCAGTGATGTAAATGGAATCCAAAATATGTTTATTGGAAAACTGGATTCCACTCTTGACAAATCATTGAACGTTTATAAAGATTCATTAACCAGTTATCCAGTATCTAATTATTCAAGGAACCTCATAAGTTATTATCGAAATGCAGATAAAGAGTTAACCAATTATGTTTTTTACAAAGATGGTCGATACTATCTCTATTCCGAAAAAGAACCTACAGAAACTTATCTTGAACAATCAAAAACCACTAGTTTGGATGCTACTCGATATGCTGTAATTCAATATGAAAGAATGGAATTTGAGCAGCAGATCACCGATACGATTATAGTTAATAGTGATGACCAACCAATAAATACGAACAAAGAACCAATTACCGGAGATTCAGTACTAATTGATATTGATAATTATGTTTTTGAACCAGAGTTAATTGAACAAAGCAGGGGAGACAAAAGAAAGCAACATAAAATTAATGCATTAAAATCATTTAGTTTAAACAAAGGATCTGGTGATTCATTAGCAGATGCTTATACCAGAAAAAAAGTAAATGTATTAAAAATACGACCTTATGAAACTGCTTTTTCCACCAGCTATATCATAACTCAACTTGACAATAGCAACTTAAACAGCTCATACCAAAGGTTTACTGGATTAGGTCCGGTATATTTTCAAAATCCCGGACTAAATGCTTTTGTAAAAATTGGCATCAACGATCTTTTTGAAGATTATAAAATATACGGTGGCTTTAGAATGCCGGGGGACCTCAATAATATTGAATATTTCGTTAGCTATGAAAACCTTAGAAAACGTTTAGACAGGCAAGTTTTTTACTATAAAAATAGTTTCTTAAGATACACAGAGGAGTTCTTTAATGTATTTAGAATTAAATCCCAGGACCTAAGATACATCCTTAAATGGCCTTTTAGTGAACGGATAAGTTTTCGTATAAACTCATTTCTACGTTATGACAAATCCATTCTTTTGGCAACCGGAGTTTCAAGTTTGCCTTTTCCTAATTATTATGATGCCTGGGTGGGCTCCCGATTGGAATATGTGTTTGATAACACTGTAAGCAAGGCACTCAATATTCGATATGGAACTCGTTACAAAATTCACCTGGAGGGTTTTCAAAACCTTTTACAAAAAAATCAAAGTTTCACAGGATCATTGGGGTTAGATTTCAGACATTATCAAAAAATTCATCGTAACATTATTTGGGCGAGTCGATTGGCCACTGCCGCTTCATTTGGTGGAGCAAAAATTGTTTATTTCCTTGGCGGGACCAATAATTGGTTGTCTCCAAAATATGACACAAACATTGAAGTTGCCAACCAACAG
>JAESSM010000195.1 GCA_016764115.1 Bacteroidia bacterium
AACAGTTGATTCTTCCCTGCCACCTTTTACATTAATTCCTTCTCCTTCATCTGACTGATAAACGCCTGCCACTAGCGATAACAATGACTTTATATCTCTTGTAGGAGCAGCCTTGATTTCTGCAGCTGTTACTGTTCCTCCGGTTTTATTTTCAGGGTCAATAAGTGGTACTTTATAGCCCGTAACCACTATGGGTTCTAATGTAACGCCTTCGGGGATTAGCTTTATATCTAAGTATGTTGTCTGGTCAGCTTTTACTAATACTCCTGTTTTCATACTTATAGCATACCCAACAAAGGAAACCACAACATCATAAGTTCCCGGATTAATTGGCTTAATGGTATAATAACCATCAAAATCTGTAGTAGTACCAGCCTTTTGGGTTCCATTTAGCTGAGCCACTACATTGGCAAAAGGCATCTCTTCCCCCGTTTCACTATCGGTAACCTTACCTTTTACAGCACCGCTTTGCGCAAATGTAAGGCTACTGATTCCTACAAAAGTTAATAGGAGTAAAATAGATTTTTTAAACATAACTTTATGGATTATTTCTTTATGTGCTTCTCTATGTCCTTTTATATAAAAAAGGCATCTAAAATTAGGCGCTAAAGATAGAAAGAAATAAAACATATATCCAAATTTAGAAATTAAATTTTTTGTGCTCCAGCCGACAATCATGTCACTTTTCTTTTGGCTGATTTTGAGGGTGTTGAGAATTGTCATATTACAGACAGTTTATGATTCCAAATTCACTTAGTTCTAAATAAAAATACGACCATTACTAAGCATATGGTACACCTTTTTAGAAATAGCAGATTATTGGTATTAATGCGGGGGGTTTGGGTTAGAATTTGGCAGGGTGAGTAATAGTGATGGGTGTAGAGTTGTGAGTTATTAGTTATGCGTGGTGAGTGATGAGCTTTGAGATTCTATGAACTAAGAACTCATAACTACGAACTAAATCGTAGCTAGCTTTACAAGAAATGGCTCTTTCTTTCTTCTTGAGATGACCACATCGGACCCGTCAGACATAACAACATATCCACCATCACCTCTCACATATTTTTTAACGTGATTTACATTTATCAGGTGAGATTGGTGCACTCTGAAAAATTCATTTTCAGCAAGCAATTCTTCATAAAATTTGATCGTTTTTGAAACCAAAATGTTAGTCTCATTGGTGATATGGAAATATGTATAATTATCCTTTGCTTCACACCTAATTATATTTTCCAACTCAACAAATGTAAGGCCTTCCATTGTTGAAAGTGCAAGCCTGTTTACCTTATTATTAGTTTGATCAAGATTTGCTAATAACTGATCTATCTGATAGGATTTGTTTCCGGAGTTCCGTCTTTGTTCAGCTTTATTCACTGCATTAAGCAACTCTTCGATATCTATAGGTTTTAAGATATAATCAATGGCACTGTATTTAAAAGCCCGAATAGCATGTTGATTATGTGCAGTCACGAAAACCACTTCAAAATCCTCATTCTTAACCTTATCCAAAAAATCAAAGCCGGATTCACCGCACATATCAATATCCAAAAATACCAAGTCAGGTTTGTGCTTTCTAAAGCTTTCTACTGCATCACTTACCGATCCTTCATTAGCAACAACATTTACTTTATCACTGTATTCTGTCAGCAAACATTGCAAGTTTTCACGTGCTTTAACTTCGTCATCAACAATTAGGGACTTGATCATGGTTATTGGGCTTTAAATGGTTAAACAAAGTTTTAATTTAACAACTACTCCCCATCATCGTCTTCTTCAGTTCCATCCGGATCGGTAACTTCAGCGTCATCATCTACTTCAGCATCATCAGCATCAGTAACATCGATATCTTCATCGTCATCATCTTCCTCCTGGTCATCAGAGTCAGTAACATCTTCATTGGATTCTCCATCTCCATCATGTTCACCGTCAGAACCCGTATCAGAATCTTCATCACCTACATATTCCTCTTCATAATATGAAGCGACACTTCTATCTACAATACCTTCAGATTCATCATCATTTTCCTGTACCGACTTCTCACCACAATCAAAATCTTCTTTATCACAACCAGTTGTTGTTAGCATTACAGAGAAACAAAGACATATCATCAATGCCTCTACAATTTTTAATTTTTTAATTAATTCTTTCATAATCTTCAGTGTTTAATGCTCACCTAATTTTAGTTCGGTTGAAATACAATTTCCACTCTGGTACCTTGTGATTTATCGTTCTTATTTTTTATTTCCATCGGACCAACTATATATGCGTTTTTGTTGGTCATGTTTCTTATTAACTCTAATCGACTTTTGGTTATCTCCAAACCTTTTGAGTTATGAGGCTTATTATCGGAACCTTTACTTTTCAAGCTCTCCTCAATTCCTATACCATCATCCTCTATTTCAAATATTAACTCATCTTCTTTATTTTTCTTGATGTTTACTGTTACCTTTCCCTTTTTGTCCATCGGTAAAATACCATGGTTTATACTATTCTCAACAAAGGGTTGTAACAACATAGAAGGTACTTTTATTCCTTCCTTATCAATATCATCATCAACGTTTATTTCGTAAGAAAACTTATCTGTAAAGCGCATATTTTCTAAAGAAAGATAAAGTTCAAGCCTTTCTAGTTCTTCCTGTAACGAAACGAGGTTATTGTGTGAATCATCCAGGTTTCTTCTAATTAACTTCGCAAAATTGGTCAGGTAATTATTTGCTGCCCTTTTATCTTGTTTGTTGATATAATATTGAATGGAATTCAATGCATTGAATATAAAATGCCGGTTCATGCTAGCATTTAGGGCTTTTTGCTCCAATACCAGCATTTTTGAATTGTGTATTAATTTTTGCGTGTGAATTTTTCTCTTATTAACATTTGTTCTCCATAAATAAATGAAGTACGCCAGTACAGCAACAGCTAAGGCGCATAAAACACTAAACCACCATGTTAACCAAAATGGAGGGGTTATTTTAAAGCTGAAAACAGCAGGTTCTGAGCTCCACTTCCCAAATTTGTTGCTTGCTTTTACTTTAAATGTAAAATCACCGTGAGGTAGATTTGAGTATGTAGCAAAACTCGCTTCAGTTACTGGTGCCCACTCATTGTCAAACCCTTCCAAAATGTATTGATACCTAACTTTATAAGGGTTAGTATGACTAATTCCTGTATAGTAAAAAGTAAAATGATTTTGATCATAAGTCAATTCAAGGTCTTCAGGCAATCCTGTTGATTCATTTAAGCTTCCATTATCTACCCAATTTGTTTCTTCTAAAAACAATTGTGCATTGGTAATGTCAATGCAGGGTTCAATGTTTTTAATGTTTCCTATAGCTTTAGCAGGATCGTACTTTACAACTCCTCCACTGGTACAAAACCACATATTTCCACTGTGATCTTTATAAGCACCATTTAAATTACATTCAAGGCTATTGATGCCTTCCCAATTGGTATAATGAAGTGTAACGACTTCGCCACTTTTATACAACTCAGGAACATCCAACTCATATATCCCCTGGTTTGTTCCAGCCCACAGGTGCTGCTTATCATCAAAAATCATAAAGTTGATGAAGTTAGAATTGTAAGAATCTCCGATCTTGATAATGTCAAACGATTCCCGATCAAATTTAACCAGACCGCTTTTAGTTCCGAGCCAAAGGTTGTGATTGAAATCTTCTAATACAGTGTAAATTGTATTGTCTTTTAAACCAGGAATTGATGAATACTCGCTAAATGCAATACCATCATATTTGACCAAACCAGTTGAAGTTCCAAACCATAAATACCCTTTACTGTCCTCTAAAATAGATCGAACATTCTTAGCACTAAATCCATCTTCTTCAGTAAAATTCAGGAAATTAGTTCCATCAAATTTTGAAACTCCTTCTTTACAGCCAAACCACATGTTTCCTTTGCTATCTTGGGTAATAGATGTTACTTTTTTAGATATTAACCCATCGTCAACTTTGAAATTCTTGAATTTACCATCCGCATATACACTAATTCCATCGGACGTTCCAAACCAAATATTTTTATTCTTATCTACATAACTGCACCAAACTGTATTATTACTTAAGCCATGTCGTGTTTTTAAAGTCTTAAATTCTCCTTTCTTACTTTTATTGTAAACAACAGATATACCTTCACCATAAGTTGAAAACCACATGTTATTATCAGCATCTTCAACAACAGACATAACAATATCACTACTTAAACCGTCTTTTGTTGAATAGTTTACAAATGCTTCACCAGTTAACTTCATCACACCTTTACCGTCACTACCAATCCAAATGTTTCCTTCATAGTCTCTGGAAATGCTTTTAATGTTGTTGGTAACAAGTCCTTCTTGAGTAGTAAACGTCAACACTTTTTTGTTACTAGCAGTAAAATCCAATTTGGTAATTCCTTTTTTTGACGCGAGCCAATAATTTCCAAGATTATCTTCTGTGATCGATCTGATATAATTACTTAAAAGTCCATTGCTTTTGTTATAATTAGTGATCTGATTATTGTGATAAGTATAAACCCCATCGCCATAAGTGCTAATCAAAATTTCACCATTTTTAGCTTGTACCAAATCACTAACATTTACCTTATCAAATCTTTGATATGGAGAATTTTGAAATTTATCGTCTTTGCTTATGGTAATTCCACTTCGTGTTCCAATCCAGATGTTTCCTTCATTATCACAAAGCAACGCTCTTACATAATTGTGGGGGAGGCCATTATCAGTAGTTAAATATGTGAATTGCAGATCGGTGTCTTGATCAACTAACTTACAAATACCTGCGCCATCAGTCCCTAACCAAATGCATCCCGATCTATCCTGTGTAATAGAAGTGATATTATTCTTAGAAAGCTCTGACTTAAGTTGAATATTCTTAAAATTCTGACCATTGAACAAGGAAACTCCACCTAAAGTACCGATCCAAATTCCGCCTTTCTTGTCCTGAAAAATTGTTTTTACCTGGTTATCCAGTAATCCATCTTCAGTAGAAAAATTTTGGAATTTTCTGCCATCAAATTTACTTACACCGCCAAGCGTTGCAAACCAAATGTACCCTTTGCTATCAACAAAAATATCCTCTACTTGCGACTGAGGCAATCCTTGTTCGATAGAATAATTTATGAAGTTATAATGCTGTGAGAAAACAGCAGAAATAAATAGGAAAAAAACTATTGTTGTGGTTATTATTCTTCGAAAATAGATGTGCATATTAGCTTGGTTGTATAATATTATACCTAAAAATACACCTTTAGTTTCACTAATCAACCCCTATTGATTGATAGGTATGCCTTATTGAGTGAAGTGTAGCGTTGATTGAGCGAAATGCAATTAGCTTATAACGAATAACAATTAACGAATAGCTTACAGCCTTCTCAACTGATCTAAGAAATCCGAAAGCTTTTCTCTTGAAATTGGGACTTTAGCTCCATCTTTCATGACTGCAACATGTCCTTCATCTTTAAGATAATCGGTTAAATATGACAAGTTAATAATGTGTGATTTATGTATCCTGCAAAACTTAGTATTATCCAATAAGTTCTCATAAATCTTTAAGGTTCTTGTATCAAGATATTTATCTTTTTGATCAAAAAATAATACGGTACAGTTGCCATTTGCCTCCAACCTTAAGATCTCATCATCTTCTACGATCTTTATTCCTTTTGAATGATTGATGGTAATTTTATTAGGCGACTTTTCACTTTTGTAATTCGACATTACTTCCTCTAAAGAAGCTATGTATGAAGAAAAATTTTCAGGATGTTTTTCGGTCTTTTTATAAAAATCGATTAGTTTATCAACCGCATTTTTTAGCTCATCAATTTCGATAGGTTTTAGTATGTAATGAATTGCATTAGAATTGAACGCACGCACAGCAAATTCTTCAAATGCTGTAACAAATACTACC
>JAESSM010000196.1 GCA_016764115.1 Bacteroidia bacterium
ATATCTTCTTGTTTTTTGATCATATCACAATATCAGAAAATATTTCTGTTTTTCATCACAAGTTACTAACAATTAGACTGTTAACATCTATCTGCCGTGCAAAGGTCTCGGATCTTGTTACTATTGATAATCAGGAAACAAGATTCTTCACTATCGTTCAGAATGACAGCTTTTTTTGACTTTTGAGACAGACTCTACATTATAATCACACCAACTCGTCTATACGCTCTCTTATCCTTTTTCTTCGTTTGCCACGTAGGTTATTACGAACATATCTTTGGGCAGGAATTAGGAATGCTGCTAATACAAGATTAAGGATAGTTTTTACAAGAGTTGCACTTCCCACATATTCCTCATAAAGTGGTTCGCACATATTTTGGATGTAATCAAAAATCACAAAAATGGTGATGAAAATGAAAATGGTAAGGATGCTTTCATATCTGCCAGAGCGACTTAGAAATAAAGTGAAACCAATAATGGCAGTAAAAAAGAGTATTTGCAATCCGTAATACCAAGCAGTCTGCCAATAAGGAGGCGTAATTGTAAATGAAAATGTTGTTGGTTCTTTATTCCATAAATTATCTTCATTACAAGCCTTAATCATAAAAGTATATTTATCAGGAGGTAAATTAGAATATGTCACTTTCGTCTCTTTAGAAATAGGTGACCAATCTTCTTCAAACCCTTCTAACCTCCATTGGTATTTGACTTCTTCAGGCATTTTGTGATTAATCCCAATAAATTCAAAAGTTAAATGGTTGTCTTCAAATGGTAACTCTAAGTTAGTTGGTAAATGATTCCATTTGGTAATACTATCAGTGTATTCAGACCAGTTAATATTCTTGTAAAACATTTTGATATTCTTGATATGCGTAAAAGGGTCAAGAGTATTAGGCTTATCCTTAGACGGATTATATTTAATAGCACCTTCTATCATACCAAACCAAATATTACCTTTGCTATCCTTAAACGCTGAGTTGGTATTGCCTTCTAATCCTATTATTTCTGATTCTTTTTTGTAATGCTTAATAGAAATTTTATCTAAATCTTGAAAATCGGTTAATTTAATTCTATCAATACCGTGTGAAGTTCCAATCCACATATAGCCTTCATCTGGAAATAAAAAATAAATTACATTGCTACTCAATCCATTTTTTTCAGTTATATTCTTCATTTTGTTCTTTGATTTATATACATATATACCTTGGAATGTACCAAACCAAATATTTCCATATTGGTCTTCTTTGATGCTCCTGACCGAATTGCCTTGCAAGCTGTCAAAAAATGAAAAGTTGTGAAATTCTTTTCCATCATATTGCATAACATGACCATCAAGAGTACCTATCCAGATTATCTTATTCTTGTCTTCAAATAATACTCTAATATTGTCATCACTTAGACCATTTTTCCTATCAAAATTTTCAAATAAGCCATCATCTAATATGGATAATCCTTTAGTTGTACCAATCAATAACTTACCTTCAGAAGATTCTAATAAGGATTGTACACTATTGCCAATCAAACCTTGCTTGTTAGTATAGTGTGAAGTCCTTACACCATCATATTTCATTAAACCATTTCTATTTCCTCCCAACCAAAGTGCTCCATTGCTGTCATAAATAATTGACATGACATTAACTTTATTGAACTTGGTAGACTCAAATATTGTTGTGATTTTGGTTTTATCCCATTTAGAAACTCCATCGGTACCACCTATCCAAATATTGCCTATCTTATCTTCAGAAATAGTAAAAACTAATTTTGGTTTTAGTCCATCGACTTGTTTGAAATAAGTGAATGCTTCTCCAATAAACCTAAATACTCCAGCACCAAATTTACCGACCCAAATATTAGAAGCCCTATCTACAAATAAAGGGGAGGAAAAATCCGTTGTAGGAAAAGATTCATGGCTTGTTTTAATTAGAGAATATTCATTACCATCATATTTTAATAATTTATACTTTGTTGAAATCCAAATATTTCCCAATTTGTCTTCCAATATACTAGTGATAGGTTCATTTAGAACTTTGAATTGTGACTCTATTTTTTCAAAGGAATTACCATTATACCTACAAAGCCCATCATTCGTGCCAATCCATAAATTCTTTAATCTATCGATACATAGTGCCGTGATAGCGTTACTTATTAGTCCCTTATCGGTAGTGATATTTTGAAAAGCTCCCTGGTCAAATTTGCTAATACCACTTTGCCATGTCCCAATCCAAGTATCCCCTTTTTTATCCGAACAAATTGCAGTAATAGCATTACTTAATAATCCATCATCAGTAGTATAATTAGTAAATGATTTACCATCATACCTAAATATTCCATCAGTTAAAGTTGCTACCCAGATTCTTCCTTTTTTATCCATTACCATTTCTTTAACATCGATTGATTTACCATCATCTCTCAAGTCCAAAGCCTTGAATATTTTTCCATCATAGACACAAATTCCTCCTGCTCCACCAAGCCAAATATTACCATATTTATCTTCTATAATTGCATAAACTGCTCTCATACTCAATCCATCTGAAGCGGTAAATGTCTTAAAACTAATTCCATCAAATCTGGATATCCCTCCGTATGTCCCAAACCACATAAAACCTCTGCTATCTTGGTAAATAGCCTCGACTAAACTTTGAGCAAGCCCTTGTTTAACACCAAAATTTTCAAAATGATAATGCTGAGCATTAGAATTGAAGAAAAGGAGAACACACCAAATTACGAAGAAGACTTTTTTCACTTTAAGGAAGCTCATCTATCAAATATAGCTGATATATCCTTATTCGTCAAAAGTTTGAATTGACCAAATAGTACAAGGTTATTGGGAACCCTTTACACCTCTTCCGTTTAACAGGTAAACCATTTTTTGATCTTTGTTTACTCCATCGATCTCATAAATAAATTGGTAACAACACAGGCATCTGCAGGGATCACCACTTTCCATATAAATGAGATTGATGATGGTATCATTAACTTCAATGGTAGCATCAAAATCAACGCAACAGTTACCCACAATTTCGACTTCGATTTTAACGGTGTCACCAACTATTTCTTTACTCAAGATCTGGTTGTATTTTTGATAAGAGTAGGCACTTTCGTCACATTCAGAAGGTGAGAAATCAATGAGATTGAAATTGCTTGTTTTTTGATCTTGCGCAAGCAAATAGAACGGAAATAATAATAAGATGAAAAATAGCTTTTGCATACGTAATTGTGGAACAATTAGAAAGCCAAAAGTAAGAAAATTTCTAGTTACTTGCTTGTAAGCATCAGTTAATCGTCAGACTGGGTTTGTCGAAGTCTGGTCGGTCTATATTTCGATAAACTCAATATGACCTGAGGTCTTAGCAAAACTAAAGAAAAATAAAAAATCGTCATTGCGAACGTAGTGAAGCAATCTCCTACGCTTAATCAATGCTGGAGATCGCTTCGTTCCTCGCGATGACGGATAATTTTATTTTAATTGGTCAACAGGTTAATTCTTAATTAGTATTATCAAATTTTCAAATTAGCACATTAACGAATCACCGAGTTGTATTAAACTTTTATATGCTACATTAACAATAAGTGGCTGATCCATTACACAAAATTAATAAGCCACTAATCTCCTGTTAAATATTTCAGGATGGTGGTATGGCTTATCTTTGTCGGGTGAAAGGAAAATGTATATATAATAATTAGAAGTAACATTATTCCATTTTACAGATGTTTCATTAACAATTCCAAGTTTTGAGCAAAGAAGTCTAAAGCGAGTTGGTCTATAGCTGTTACGTTGTGTAGTTACAAATCTGTTGCGCTTAATTTCTTTTCCCGGAATCCAATTTTCGGCAAGGCTAATTATTCTGATACATTCATTATCAATATCTTTTTGGATCCCCTTAAAAAGAAATTTATTGATAATTTTTCCACTTGGATTGATGGTTAGTTCTATGATTACCGGATCATTCAATGGATAGTTTGCAGGAATAATTGAGTGGTTAAAATGTTTGTTAAATAATATTTGCAATTCATTCTTGCCATCAACAAACTGTGGGGGGATTTGAGTTACTTCATCATATTCTACATAGTTCTCGAAACTAAATTCCTTGTTAAACATCATAGAGTTTTTAATCCTTACTCTGTCATCCAACTTACTTGGATCATATACAATGTATTCAGCGGATTCTTCTAAAAACAGGTAAGGTCTTTCAATTGTTTTGACAACTTTAATAGTACCGGTACGTTTCGGAGTTTCTTGAGCAAATACGAAATAGGGTAGCACAGTAAATATTATTAAAGTTTTCTTTATCATAACTTCCCGATTATCTCTTTGATTTCATCAACACTGCTAATTGGTTTTTCCGTTGTATGCATTGTAAAAGTGAAGTTGTTGAGTCCAACTTTCTTTAGTTTATATCCATCAATTCTATCGAAATCTTTAGGGCTAAAATACGCCAATTTATTGGGATAAACCAATCCTACAATGTAATTCTCTGCGTTGGGATTGAATGAAAAAATTTCATGGATTGGAAAAATAGCGTTGATTTTTTTGTCAATAAGATAGACATTTGTGAGGGTTAGTTTTTCATTGTTAATAGTTTTAAATGAAGCAGTAACTTTAATCCCTTGTGGTCTTTGAACACGGCTGTCGCAATTCCATGTTCCAAAAGTCATTATGGAGAAAACTCTGCTTACTGTTGACACCATTGTAGTTTGAGCATTAGCCCATTTTACTTGTTGTCGTCTTAACTCAGCTTGCTTTTTTAAATATGCTATTCTTTCCTTCTCTTTTTCTTCTATGTCAGCTCTTTTCTTTTCATATTCTTCCTTTCTTTGTTTCTCCAGTTCTTCTTTTTTATCGAGTGCTTTTAAATATTCCTTGTACTTGAGTTTGTATTTTGATTCTGCTTTTTCAAGGTCTTTTCCTGAATAAACCGGAAACACTTTGTGTGATTCTTTGCGATTTTTATGGGTTAACTGAACAATATAAGTGTTGTCTTCTTGTTTGATAAGTTTTACATCCTGCCAGGTAATATCGTAAAGACCTTGTGGATCAAAATTATCTCCAACATCTGCATATTCCCACTCAACACTATCATAGACCGCGATCTCAGGAAATGCTTTGGGATCAACTTGAAAAATAAAGGTAAAACGGTTTTTGTTTTTTGTTTTTGGTTTTATCGGTTCGTTTATGATAGGAATTTGTATTGGTAATGGTAGTTCTATATCACTCTCCTTTAGGACTGATTGGGGCAGTTCCTGTGCAATATCCATCCTATCTTCAGGTCGTTGAATAATTTGATCTTTTCCTTTGTATACCCATTTCCTTTGGGAAGTATCTAAGTAATAAAGATTGAACCTGCTTTCATTATTATTAGATATCATTTCAATATCTACTTTTTTATTCTTAGCAATGTAAACCGGCGTGTTATTTTGAAAGGCAATTATTTCCATCATTCCAGCACTTTCAAAATCAGAAACTAAGCCTGCTGAATCATATTCCATGGTGATTCCGCTCGCAAAAATTTCCGCGTGATCATGAAATTCCCTATACTTCATAGTTACTTTCCCAAGAATTGGGTTACCATTTCCGTTAATAAAGGCGTTAACGGGTATTGTAATTTTTGATCCGGATAGATAAGTAAAAGTACCTCCTTGTACAACATCAACTTCAAATTCTTGAAAAGCGACATTCACATTTTCAATTGGCGGATTGACAAAAGGTGTTGTTATTGTTGTTTCGATCTGTACCGGTTGTTCAACTTTCGGAGTCATTAATTTATTGATCAAATAACTGCCAATAAGTATTACTGTTGTTCCTATCAGGATGCTCAGAAATTTCGGAGTACTTCCATTTAAGTATCTTCCATAGGATGAGCCAGTTTGTGATTCCTGATAAGGCTTATAGACATAATCAAAGTTTTTATACTGAGCCATTTCCGATTCGGAAGGATCAGGTTTGCCAATGTTTATCTTAAATTTACTCATGATTTCATGATATTTTTAAGTTTATCGATTACACGATATACTTTTACTTTTGCATTGTTTTCGGTTATTTCCATTATCTCACCTATTTCCTTGAAAGATCTTTTTTCAAAAAACCTCAATTCAATAAGCTGCAATTGATCTTCTTCCAGTTGTTGAAATGCATTTATTAATGCACTTGTTTTTTCTTCAGAAAAATTCTCCTCAGCTTCTTCAATGATATTCTTAAGATCAGTTTCTTCAAGACTTATTGCCCTGTTTTTTTGATTTTCCCGGTAATGCTGATTGATCTCACTTAATGCAATTCTATAAAGCCATGCTGAGAAGGGAACACCTTTAAATTGGTATTTGTTTAGATTGAGCATGGCTTTAAGAAAAACTTGAGAAGTTATATCTCCCGATAAGTCAAGATTATCGGTTCTTCTATTTATGAAAATGAAGATCTGTTGGAAGTATTTGTTGTACAACGTTTCAAATTGCTTTGGATCTTGCTTTGCCAACTCGATCTGAAGTTTTTCTTCTTCTATTTGTTGATCTGTTTTATGTAGTACTTGAGAACTCAATTTTTTATATCCTTTATTACCATAACGGAAAAGGTTGAAAAAGATACACCGTTTTTGGATAAAAAAATAGCGTTGGAAATAAATCCAACGCTATAAAAATGACTGATCGATCTCCTCCCAAATTCAATCAATCATTATTTTGCTTTCTTGTTACGTTTTTTGGATGAAACAACAGTTCTTGTGTCTAGCAATTCGCATTGTTCAACCAATCTGATGAATTCGCCTCTGTAGCCGTCCATGTCTTCTCCTTTAGAAGATTTAGCTAAGGCAATTACATCTGAATA
>JAESSM010000197.1 GCA_016764115.1 Bacteroidia bacterium
AAATATCTATTTAGACCTTAAGGTGATTAGAAGGGTTTACGAAAATGCACTACAACCAACTGAAACATCCAACCATATTTATTTGGGATTTAGGATGAATGTTTCGGAGAGAAAGTTTGAGTTTTGAGATGCAAATATGCTAATAGTTGCGAATAATACTAATGTCTACTAATATACCTATGCACTAATCATCGGCTTCATCATCCTTACGGATATATTTATTAACTAGGTATCTTCCTCCCCAACCTATAAACCAGATCCACATTAAGTAATAATGGTCGGTATACCATCCATAAATAAAGAACCCCAGAGATGCTCCAAAAAAGAAGACCAACATTCCGTAATCGTGCCTTTTCTCCATTAACTGTTGTGTTTGTCCAGTAGTTTTTTAAGCACGGCAAAGTCTTTTGGATATTCTGCAATTACTTCAATATTTTCCTGTTTTATATTTTTGAAAACAACTCTATGAGCATGCAGTGAGAATCTATTCATAATAGGACGTTCCTCCTCTCCTGTTTTGGTTTTGTATTTCTTCTTGATCCTAGACAATAAAAATGGTATTCCACCATAAACCTCATCACCAACAATTACTGCACCAAGTGAAGATAAATGTATTCTAATCTGATGTAATCTTCCGGTAATTGGTTTGCACTCAACTAAAGTATAATTTTTATAAAATTCAATGCTATTAAAAAGAGTTTTAGCCTTCTTGCCATCTTTCTGATCAACTTTCACACGTTCTTTTCTTAAATTTAGAATTGGCAAGTCAACTTCAAGATTTTCAAATTTATGAACTCCCTCTATGACTGCATGATAGGTTTTATCAACCTTTCTATTTTGAAACTGTATAGAGATGTTTCTATAGGATTCCGGGTTTTTTGCGAAAATTAGTGCTCCGGAAGTTTCTTTATCTAATCGATGGCAGGCTTGTAAGTCCCTTTGATATTTCTTAGCAAGCAATAGTAAATTCACCTCTTTATTCACTCTGTCATCCAACGTGCTGATCAATGCCGGCTTATTTACTACAATAGTATCCTCACCTTCATAAATTATTAAATCTTCAAATTTTGGAACAGCCATTGGCTTAGTTCTTCTGGAGATTAAAGCTGAATGTAGTACCTATACCAATACTACTTGTAACATTCACCTGTGACTGGTGTGCTTCTAAAATGTGCTTGACGATAGAGAGTCCTAACCCGGTACCACCGGCTTCTCGCGATCTACTTTTATCTACACGATAAAATCTTTCAAATAATCTAGGCAGCAGTTCTTCTTCAATACCAATGCCATTGTCTGAAATTTCAACTGAAACAGCATTTTCCATATCATAACAACCAATGGAAGTTTTACCTCCTTCTTTCCCGTATTTAATGGAATTATCAATCAAATTATAAACCACTTGTTTTATTCTATCCTTATCTGCATTAACAATAAACGATTTGTCACAGCCTTTTTTGAATTCGAGTCCTATGTTTTTTTCTTTTGATTTTATTTCCAATGCCTCAAAAGCTTCCTTAATAAGCTCGGCAATGTTAAATTCTTCCTTTTCCAAAGTCAGGTTTTTGGTTTCAAGACTGGAGATTATTAATAGGTCATCCACAAGTGTACTTAAACGATCAGCATTTTTGGTAGCTTTTCGAACGAATTTTTCACGCACTTCACTTTCATCAAGGGCTCCATCAAGTAGGGTATGCAAATATCCCTGGATATTGAATATAGGAGTCTTCAACTCATGTGAAACATTTTCCAGAAACTCCTTTCGATAACTTTCTAATCTTTTAAGTTGTTCTATTTCTACTTTTTTCTTTGATGTCCACGTAGTGATCTGATCATTCAATGCATCTAATGGAGGAATATTTGAAGGTGTTTCATCTGTTAATTCCTGTAAACTCAGTAGTATGTTTTTCACTTTCTTATCTACAACATTTTTCATCCAAAACAGGAGTAACCAGACTATCAAAAAAAGAAACAACAAATAAAATCCAATACAAATAGAAATATTTACAATGAAGGATGTATTGAAATAATTCAAAATAAAAAACAAAATGCAAGCCGGTAGCAAGCTTACTCCGCAAGTAACTTTATTAAACATTGATCCGCTAAACACTTTTGTAATTTTGAATTATTGGAAAGTCAATCAACAACAAATTTATATCCTACACCTTTAATAGTAGAAATATGATCGGTATTAAGTTTTTCCCTGATCTTTCTTATGTGAACATCAACTGTTCGTCCATTCACAACTATGTCATCTCCCCAAACTTGTTCTAAAATAATATCGCGTGAAAATACTTTCCCTGGCTTTTTTGCTAATAACTGTAATAGCTCAAATTCCTTCTTCGTTAATGCTAATTCTTGTCCCTGGTTAGTGACAGTATACGATTCCGGATCAATTACCAAATCGCCATAAACAAGACTTTTATCATCTTCAACAGTTTCAGCCTTTCTTCTTTTCAATAAATTATTAATTCTACTTACAAGAGCCTTTGGCTTAATAGGTTTTGAGATAAAGTCTTCCGCCCCAATAGTAAAAGCCGTAACTTCCGAATATTCATCGTTTCGAGCAGTAAGAAAAATAATTGCTGTATCCTTTAGGGATGGTATTGTACGCAGGTAAGAACATGTTTCGATACCACCGAGTTTCGGCATCATTATATCAAGAATGATAAGATCTGGAATTACTTCTTCAGCAACTTTAATGCATTCTTCCCCGTTTCCGGCTGTATAAACTTTATATCCTTCTTTAACAAGATTATATTCAATCAATTCAATAATGTCCGGCTCATCGTCTACAACTAATACTTTCATCCGTTTATAATTTGTTTTTTAATGGACAGATGGAACTCATGTTGTTTAACTATGATGCTTGACCTAATAGTTCTTCCACCCTACTTTCTAAGTTTCTTCCTCTTAGCCCTTTGTTAATGATCTTTCCATCTTTGTCTAACAATATTGTATAAGGAATACTGGAAATTCCATAAATCCTAACAGCTTCTGATTTCCAGGCACCGAGATCGCTCACTTGCGGCCAGGTTATGTTGTCTTGTTTAATTGCAGCAAGCCATGAATTTTTGTCTTTATCAAGTGAAACGCCAAAAATTTCAAATCCTTTATCATGATATTTTTTATACAGCCTTACTACGTTGGGGTTTTCCAGCCTACACGGTTTACACCAAGATGCCCAAAAATCTATCATCACGATCTTTCCTCTAAATGAGGATAAGGATAAAGGCTCTCCTTCGGGGTTAGCCAGAGTTAATTCCGGGGCTACTTTTCCTATAGCTAAATGTGCACTTTTTCTTAATGGTTCAAGTCTCTTGTTATAATCTTCAACATATTGTGAATTAGGTAATGTAGATAGAAGGTCATTCCCTACCCTAATGTAATCATCTGCATAAACATTTCTATCTATTTGATTTACAGCAAACAATGCTACTAATGACCCACCATGTGATTTAGTAAACTCAACTAGTTTGTTGTCAAGCTCATTCTTAACATTTAGAAATTGTTCTTCCAGCATTGCTTTAATTTCCTGAAAATTATCTGCTCCATAAGCCTGTTGAAAAACTCTGTTCAATGAATCCATTTTATTCTTATTGCTTACTATGGTCCTGTTTACATCCAGAAGTGCTTTAGAATCTTCAGATCCAACTATCTGCACAGTATTTATAAGACTAACAGCGTCTGCTGTAAGGCTTACTTTTTCCAATGAATCAACAATTAAAGTAATGAAGTTAGTTTGGGTTAGTTTCAATCTGTAAAACATTTTTTCAGAAGCACGTCCACCAAAACTAAAATTGCTATTCCCCTCGGTTAACTTTATGGAATCCAGTATAATTCCTGTTGTGGGAGTTAATTTTTCAAAATAAAGTGTTTGCCCATCAGCATTTGTGATAGTGCCTTCTATTTTAAATCCTTTCTTCTCTTCGCTTCCACAAGCTACAAGAAACAGCCCAATCAATAAGATTAAATATTTATACATAAATGTCAAAGTTTAGTTGTCTAATTTCTGTCTTAATAATTCGTTTGCTTTTTTAGGGTCTGCTTTACCCCCGGAAAGTTTCATGACTTCTCCCATGAAAAGTCCAATCAATCCTTTTTTTCCACTTTTATATTCATCCACTTTCTCAGGATATTTTGAAATTGCCTGATCAATAAGTGCTTGAATAGAACCTTCATCACCTTCCTGTATCAAATTCAATTGTTCTGCAATCTGTAAAGGAGTGTTAGATGATCCATTTGAGTTTGTTCTTATCATTTCAGGGAAGATCTTTTGGGTTGCTGCGGTATTACTAACCTTGTCATCTTTGATCAAATGTATTAGATCAGCAATTTGTTCAGGTTTAACAGGAAATTCCTTGATTGTAATTGCATTCTCGTTTAAATAGAATTTCACTGCTCCCATTACCCAATTAGCTGCTAATTTATACTCTTTTGTGTGTTTGATTATTTCTTCGAAATAAAGCGCCAAGTCTTTATTTTCAATAATTACATCCGCATCATATTCTGATAACTCAAACTGAGTAGTATATTTTTCAAATAGTTCTTTAGGCAAAGGTGGTAAGTTCTGTTTAATCTTATCCCGATAATCCTTGGTTACTCTAAGAGGTGGTAGATCAGGTTCCGGAAAATAACGGTAATCATTTGCCATCTCTTTTGCACGCATTACAAATGTTGTTCCCTCACTGGCATCAAAACTTCTGGTTTCCTGCAATATTTCTTCACCTTTTAGAGTACATTCTGTTTGCCTTTCAATTTCATAATGCAGCGCTCTTTTTACATTAGTAATAGAGTTCATATTTTTAACCTCTACCTTGGTTCCGAATTCCTCCTGTCCTATTGGTCTAATAGAAACATTAGCATCACATCTTAAACTACCCTCTTCCATATTTCCGTCACAAATTTCAAGGTATCTTACCAACCTCCTGATTTCTGATAAATATGCATAGGCCTCCTCAGGTGTTCTTATATCAGGCTCTGAAACAATTTCAATTAATGGAACTCCGGCTCTATTAAGATCTATCAAGGAATCATTGATATCCTGATCATGAATACTTTTTCCTGAGTCTTCTTCTAAATGAATTCTTGTAATTCCAATCCTCTTATGTTCCCCACTCTCTAGCTTAACATCCAAGTATCCATCATGACAAATCGGTGTTTTATCTTGTGATATTTGATACCCTTTTGGAAGATCCGCATAGAAATAGTTTTTCCTTGCAAATTGATTGTATTCTCTTATTTGGCAATTACAAGCTAGTCCCATTTTTACTGCATATTCAACGGCAGTTTTATTAAGTTTAGGTAAAGTACCAGGATGTCCAAGGGAAATCACACTTACATTAGTATTTGGTCCTGCACCATATTCACTGGAATCAGAAGAATAAATCTTACTTTTGGTTAGTAACTGTGCATGAACTTCAAGGCCAATTACAACTTCGTATTTACTTTCTTTACTCATATTACGCTTCTGCTATTTTTCTTGCTTTATCCATAGCACTTTGTAATCCTCCGGGGTCTTTACCTCCTGCGGAAGCAAAAAATGCTTGCCCTCCTCCTCCACCTTGTATTTCAGAAGCTAATTCTTTAATGATCTCATTGGCTTTCCAACCCTTGTCTTTAACCAAATTATCAGAAAGCATTACTGAAATATGAGCTTTACCATTAAACTTTGCTCCCAAAACCAGGAATAAATTATCTACCTGTCTTTTTAAATCAAATGACAGACTTTTCACTGCCTCCGAATCAGGAAGATCAACAATTTCTGCAATAAAATTTATATCACCTTTATCCTTGCAATTATTTATCAAACTCTCTTTTAGTGTGCCTATTTTATTTTTAGTAAACCCTTCTAATTCTTTTTGAAGGTCGTTGTTCTTTTTTATTAAAGAGTTAACACGTTCGAGTAGGTCATTAGGATTCTTAAATGCTTCTTTAATACTGGTCAATGTTTCCAACTCAGTATTTATGTAGTCCTCTGCTTTATCAGCAGTAATGGCTTCAATTCTACGTACCCCAGCAGCTATTGCTGATTCGCTGATAATTTTGCACTGCCCTATCTGGCCAGTACTGTTAACATGAATTCCACCACATAATTCAATGGAATATTCAGGGTCAAATATTATAACACGAACTTTATCACCATATTTCTCACCAAATAATGCAGTTGCACCTAGCTCAACGGCATCATCAAAAGGAACTTCTCTTTTTTCATCTAATTGGATATTTTCCCTGATCTTCTTATTTACGGTACGCTCGATTTCCTTTAATTCGTCATCAGTAACTTTTTGAAAATGGGAAAAATCAAACCTTAAATGATCTGCATTAACCAATGACCCTTTTTGTTGAACATGGTCACCGATAACACTTCGCAAAGCTGCGTGCAGCAAATGAGTTGCACTATGATTGTTAGCCGTTAACACTCTTTTGTCATAATTAACAACAGCTTTTATTTTTGCATCTACCTTTTCAGGAATCTTATCGGTAAAATGAACAATCAGATTGTTTTCTTTTTGTGTATCAAGAATCGATATTTTTTCACCAGTTTCTGTTTCCAAATATCCTGTATCGCCAACCTGACCACCAGATTCAGCATAAAAAGGAGTTGGAGAAAATACTATTTGATACCCTTCTTTACTTTTTGATTTGATCTTTCTATACTTCAAAATCTCCGCTTCAGATTCATGCTGATCATATCCAACAAATTCAACTTCAGCATCTTTGATCACATACCAATCTCCGGTTTCAACTTTAGTTGCTTGTCGGGCTCTGTCTTTTTGTTTTGACATTTCCTCATCAAACACTTTTTCATCAATGGTAAAACCATTTTCTTTAGCGATCAATTGTGTGAGATCAAAAGGAAAACCGTAAGTATCATATAATTCAAAAGCAATATTACCATCAATGACCTTTCCCTTACTCTTGTGAATCACTTCATCCAATCTTTTCAAACCAACCTCAAGGGTCTTTAAAAATGATACTTCTTCTTCTTTTATCACTTTTGATATCAGATCTTTTTGAGATTCTATTTCCTGAAAAATATCTTTAAAATCATCTGCAAGTACTGATACAAGTTCATATAAAAATGGAGTTTGCATTCCTAAATGAGTGTACCCATATCTTACAGATCTTCTCAATATCCTTCTGATCACATACCCAGCTTTAACATTAGCTGGAAGTTGTCCATCAGCAATGGAGAAAGCTACAGCTCGTACATGATCTACTGCTACTCTTATAGCAACATTAATGTTTTCATCCTGACCATAAGTTTTACCACTTAATTGCTCCACCTTTTCAATTAAGCTTTCAAAAACATCTGCATCGTAGTTAGATAACTTATTCTGAACTATCATGCACAGTCTTTCGAATCCCATTCCTGTATCAACATGCTTTTGAGGAAGGTTTTCTAATTTACCATCAGCAGCTCTATTAAATTCAATAAAAACTAAGTTCCATATTTCAATGACATGAGGGTGTCCGGAGTTTATGAGTGATTCACCTGCAACTTTATTCTTTTCAGCATCAGTTCTTATATCAATGTGAATTTCTGAGCAAGGA